>DATCFW010000555.1:0-20008 GCA_036509295.1 Solirubrobacteraceae bacterium
GAGCAGGTCGCCGACGAGCACCCCGATCACGTGGCCCGCGGCCACTTCTCCACCCGGACGCCGTTCAGCGACTGGCAGGCCAAGCAGGTGATCGCGTCACTGGGCATCACCGGCTCGGCGCTCAACCGCCTCACTCCGATCCTGGCTCGGCTGGCGCGGCTCTTTCACCAGTACGACATGACCCTGGCGGAGATCAATCCGCTCGGAGAGCTCGACGACGGCTCGTTCGTCGCGCTCGACGCCCACATGGACATGGAGAACGAGGCCCGCCCGCGCCAGAAGTCGCTGCTCACGGAGCTCGGCGTCGGGGACGAGGAGACCCGTCAGGCCCGGGAGGCGACCCCGTTCGAGCTCGCCGGCGAGGCGGTCGACTCCCAGGACCACCGCGGCGTGGCCGGCAACGTCACCGAGTTCGATGGCAACCTCGGCCTGGTGATCGGCGCCGGCGGCGGCTCGCTCACCCTGTTCGACGCCGTCCGCGCCCACGGCGGGGATCCCGCCAATTACTGCGAGATCGGCGGCAACCCGTCGGTCTCCAAGGCCTGCGGGCTGGCCAAGCTGGTGCTCCAAAAGCCCGGCGTGGACAAGATCGCGGTGATGATGTCGATCGTCTCCAACACCCGGGTGGACATCGTCGCCCGCGGCGTCATCAAGGCCTGCCTCGAGCTGGGCTATGACCCGGCCGAGAAGATCGCCATCTTCCGCATCCCCGGCGCCTGGGAGGAGGAGGGCTTCAAAATCCTCGAGCACTACGGGGTGCCCCACGCCGACCGCTCGGTCTCCCTCAACGAGGCCGCGCGCCGCGCCGTCGAGCGAATTCAAGGGAGCGCGGCCGAATGAGCATCCTCATCGACGCCGACACGACGTTCATCGTCCAGGGGATCACGGGTCGTGAGGCGGTGAACCTGACTCGGGAGTGCCTGGACTACGGCGCCGGCGCCAAGATCGTCGGCGGCGTCACCCCCGGCCGGCTGGGTCGCGACGTCCATGGGGTGCCGGTGTTCGACACCGTCGCCCAGGCCGTCGAGGACCACGGCCGGCCGATCGACGGCTCGGTGGTGACCGTCCCGCCCGCATTCACCAAGGACGCCGTGTTCGAGGCGATCGAGAACGGGGTCAAGCTCGTCGTGATCGTCACCGAGCGGATCCCGCGCGGCGACGTGGCGCAGATGGTGGAACTCGCCGCCGAGCACGGCGCGCGCATCATCGGTCCCAACTGCCTCGGGATCATCGTCCCCGACGTGATCAAGATGGGCGGCATCGGCGGCCCGGCCAAGGACGCCGCCAAGTCCTATCACCGAGGTCCGGTCGGGGTCATCTCCCGCTCGGGCGGCATGACCACCGAGATGAGCTCGACGCTGAGCGCCGCCGGCCTCGGTGTCTCCACCGCGGTCTCGATCGGCGGCGACGCGATCATCGGCTCCAGCTACGCCGAGCTAATGCCGTTGTTCGAGGCCGACGAGGAGACCAAGGCGATCGTCATCTACACCGAGCCCGGCGGGCGGATGGAGGCCGAGCTCGCCGCGTGGGTCACCGAGCACGACTCCCGTCTCGGGATCGTAGCGTTCATGGCGGGCCGATTCATGGACGAGATGCCCGGCATGAGCTTCGGGCATGCCGGCACGATCGTCGAGGGCAAGGAGGACACCGCCACCGAGAAGATCGCGCGCCTCGGCGCCGCCGGCATCACCGTCGCCGAGCGGATCGAGGACATCCCCGAGCTCGTCAAGGAGAAGCTGTAGTGACTGGCACTTTCATCGACGTCCAGGTCGACCCGACCGCGGGCGCCGACCCCGAGTTGGCCCGTCAGCTCGAGGGGATCTGCCCGGTGGACATCTTCACGGCCGGTGAGACCGGCGTGGAGATCGTGGAGGAGAACCTCGACGAGTGCGTGCTGTGCGAGCTGTGCATCAAGGCCGCGCCCGCGGGCGCGATCCGCGTGGTCAAGCTGTACTCCGGCGAGTCACTCCCCGCATAGCATCACTCGCCGCGTCGCTAACTGCTAACCGGAACCGCGGCTGAGCCGACGGCGGGCCGCCTCGGTCAGCGGACGGTAGCGGCGGCCGCCGCGATCCAGGTACCACGCCGAGCCGCTGCCGGCCGCCGGCAGTCCCGCGTGACGCAGTGGCCCGGTCAACGGCCGGAACCAGGTCGTCACCGGCATCTCGTCGATCACGTGGACGACGGTCGGACGCGCGCCGGGCTCCAGCTCGGCGACCGCCCGGGAGATCATTTCGGGGCCGAGCTCGTGTCCGGTACACAGGGTCACCGCCGCCACGGCGAGCTCGGCGGCGTCCGGCCGCGCCCGCAGCCCGTAGGCCACGGCCAGGTCGATGGCCGCCAGATCCCCGAGCGCGTCGCGGATCGGCGCCGCGAACACCGCCCCGCCGGCGGTATGGATGACGTCGTGGACGTTGTCAAGGCGCCAGAAGTCGCCGTCGGCGTCGCGGCGGAACAGATCGCCGGTGGACAGCCATGCGTCGTCGCGAGAGAAGACGCCGCGCATCGGGGTGAGTGTCGCCTCGGGCTGCGCCCGGGCCACCAGGATCCCGACCTCATCGGTCCGGCACGGTCGGACGAACCCCCCGCGGCCGAGGATCAGCTGCTCGGCCTCGGCGTCATAGGCGGCCAGGCGGACCTCGGGACTTCCCGGCAGCGGACGACCCATCGCCCCCGGCTTGGCGGCGCGCAGGTTGACGAGAACCGTGCCCGTCTCGGTGGACGCGTAGAACTCGACCACCCGCGCCGGGTCAAAGCGCCGCTCCACCCGACGCCACAGGCCGCGCGGCATGCCCGAGCCGATGAACAGACGGACCGGATGGTGGCGCTCGCCCGGCTGCGGTGGCGCTTGGACGAGGTCGTGTAACAACGTCCACGTGTACGAGGCCACGGTCACCCCGTAGCGCCGGACCTCGTCCCAGAACCGCGAGGGCTCAAACGACGACGCCATCGCCAGCCGCGCTCCGCCGGCGATCGCCCCGCCGATGCTCGTCATCAACCCAGACGGGTGCGACAGCGGCGTGACGCTGTAGACGGTGTCGGCGCTCGACAGCGCCGCCGACGATGCGGTCCCGAACGCCGACGTGACCCAGCGGCGGTTGGTGACGCGGCTCATGCGGACGTCGTCGCCCTCGCCGGTGAACAGGATGAAGGCCAGGTCGCTGGCCCGACCGGGGTTAGGCCGGTACCACGCCGGCATCGTCACCGCGCCCGGATCGATCTGCTCCATGTCGGTGGCGAGCGGCACCCGGAGCTCCCGCGGGGCGCCGCCGCCGCCGAGCACGAAGGTGTGGACGGTGCCGAGGCCCGCCGCTTCGGCCGCGCGCTCGGGGTCCGCGATGATCCGCCGGACCTGGCCCAGGGATGCCTCGCGGACGGTGTTGCCGTCCGGGCGCAGCAGCACGGCGACGGCGCCGAGTCGGCTGAGCGCCGCGATCACCGCCAGCGCGCTCGGACGCGTCCCCATCAGCACCGCGACATGTTCCCCCTGGCGCACGCCGATTGAGATCAATCCGCGGACGACGTTGTCGATCCGGTCGTTGACGTCGCGGGCGCTGTGGGCGCGATCCTCGAACAGGAACAGCGTCTCGTCCGGCGCGCGGCGCATGCGCTCCTCCACCAGCAGGCCGAGTGAGATGCGCGTGCCCGGTTGGATCTGCTCGAGTCGCGCCAGCCGGGGCAGGGCGGCCGCCGCTTCGCGCGTCAGCTCGCGCGCGGTGCGCCCGGCGCGCCGGGCGGTGCCGACCATCGAACGGGCGATGCCCGAGCCGACGCCGCCGGCGAGCTCGAGCCCGTAGCCGACGCGGTTGGGCAATCCCACGCCGGCCATCCCCAATTCGCCGTCGGGGAGGTCGGGGATCTCGGTCACCGCCGCAGGCATGTCACCCTCCCCGTCTCGCCAAGACGCCCATTGCGCGACGGTCGGCCAGCTCACCTCGTTCGCGGTCGAGCCCACCACCAGGCCGAAATGCCCGGCGCGCAGCGCCAGCTCGTAGACCTCGGCCTGCGGAGCGGCGAGGCGGATCGCGCGAACCCCGGCCGGCGGCGCGATCTCGTCGACGGTGCCGACCACCGACAGGATCGGTGCGCGAATGTCAGCCAGCGTCAGCAGGCGGCCTTCGATCTCGAAGCCGCCCTCGAGCATCCGATTGTGGGCGATGAACTGACGCAGGAAATCGGCCATCGCCGGCCCCGGCCATGCCACCCAGCCGTCGGCCTCGAGGAAGCGGCGCTGCCCCTCGCGTGGCAGCAGCGCCTCGCGATCGTGGAGCTGCATGAGGAACTCGAGCCGGCTGCGAGCCGACTTCACCGGATCGAGCATCCGGAACCCGTTGCGGCTCGCCCAGGCGGGCAGCGCCCACGCGCGAAAGACCCGATCGGCGAGCAGCGTGGCGAGCCCGGAGGCGAACTCCTCGGGGATCCCGAACGGCATCCCGAGCCGCGTGTCCACCGGACTCCCGAACGTGATCAGCGAGCCCAGGCCGGCGTTGCGTCGGTAGGCAGCGACCTGGTAGCAGAACATCCCGCCCTGGGAGTAGCCGGCGAGGTGGACGTCGCGGCCGGTCAGCTCGCCGACGCGGTCAACGGCGTCAGACACCGCCCGGACGTGATCGGCCAGCGTTCGCTCGAGGCCGCCCTCCTCGTGCTCGGGAGCGCCGAAGTCCACCACCCACGGATCGATGCCGTGCTCGTGCAGCAGGGTGACCGCACTGGTCGCGGGCGAGACGTCGTAGATCTCCGCCGCCAGCATCATCGGCGGAACCATGAGCACCGCCGGGCGATGTGAGCGCGCTGGCGCGGTGCCGTCATCGCGTCGCGAATCGGGGAAGTAGCGCCGCAGGCGGTACACCCGGTGCTCGGACATCACCTGGTAGGGCGACGGCAGCTCGTCGGTGGCCAACCCGCCGAACCGCGCGACCTCCAGCGCATTCTGCGCGGCGGCCCCGAGTCGACCGATCGGCCGCGTGAGCGTCTTTGGCAGCAGCTCCATCTGGTCGTTCACATCTTCCCGGATCGGGGCGTGGGCATACCACCGGATCTCGGGGCGAGCGCTATTGTCCGCTCACTCAAGCGATGAGCGTCCTCAACCTCGAAACCATCGAGTGCCGGCGGGCTGGCGGGGTGGCCTGGGTGACCCTCAACCGCCCCGACGCGCTCAACGCGTGGACCCGGCAGCTCGGCGCGGAGCTGACGCAGGTGCTCGACGACATCACCACCGACGCCGAGGTCCGAGCGATCGTCCTCACCGGAGCCGGCCGGGCGTTCAGCTCGGGCGCCGATCTCCGTTCCGGCATCAGCGTCACCGCCGAGGGCAAGCCCGACGTGGCCAGCGAGTTGCGCGAGATCTACAACCCCCTCATCCTGCGCGTCCGCACCCTGCCCAAGCCGGTGATCGCCGCCGTCAACGGCCCCGCCGTCGGGATCGGCTGCTCGCTCGCACTCGCCTCCGATCTCATCATCGCGTCGCGATCGGCGTACTTCCTGATGGCGTTCGTCAACATCGGCCTCGGGCTCGACGGTGGCGCGTCGCACACCCTGGTGGCGCGGGTCGGACACGCCCGGGCGTTCGAGATCGCTTACCTCGGCGAGCGGATCGCCGCCGAGACGGCACTGGGTTGGGGGCTGGTCAACACGGTCGTCGATGACACTGAGCTGGAGCCGACGGTGTCCGCGCTCGCCGTCCGTCTCGCCGCCGGCCCTCCCGGCTCCTACGCCGCGATCAAGCGGACGATCAACGACCGCGCGTACGCCGGGTTCGCCGAGCTGATGGACCTCGAAGCGGTCGTCCAGCAGGAACGCGCCGAGTCCAAGGACTTCGCCGAGGGCGTGCTGGCGTTCCTGCAGAAGCGCCCGCCGGCGTTCACCGGGGAATAGCGGCCCGCTCGGCCCATGAACCTCGCCCGGATCCTCACCGCGTCCGCGGAGCGCGACCCCGATCACGTCGCGATCAAGCTCGACGACGCCGAGCTGAGCTACGCCGAGCTGGACGGGGCGAGCGCGCATCTCGCGGGCCTGCTGCGTGAACACGGGGTGAGCGCGGGTGACCGGGTCGGGATCATGCTCCCCAACCTCCCGTACTTTCCCGTTTGCTACTACGGCGTACTCCGCGCCGGCGGCATCGTCGTTCCGATGAACGTGCTGCTCAAGAAGCGCGAGGTCGCCTACTACCTCAAGGACTCGGGCGCGGATCTGCTGTTCGCGTGGCACGAGTTCGGCGGCGATGCCACCGCGGGGGCCGACGCGGCCGGAGCGCGGTGCCTGCTCGTCGCGCCGGACGAGTTCGAGGATCAGGTGGGAGCCGCCGCACCCGAGACCGCGATCGCCGACACCGCGGACGACGACACGGCAGTGCTGCTCTACACCTCGGGGACGACCGGCCAACCCAAGGGTGCCGAGCTGACCCACGCCAACCTCACGCTCAACTCCCAGGGCGCTCGCGACCTGTTCGGCATGGGCGCTGACGCGATCACCCTCGGCGCGCTCCCGCTGTTTCACTCCTTCGGCCAGACGTGCGGGATGAACGCCACACTCGGCGGCGGTGGCACGTTGACGCTGATGCCTCGCTTCGATCCCGCCAAGGCGCTGGAGATCATCCAGCGCGATCGGGTCAACGTCTTTCAGGGTGTCCCCACCATGTACGGAGCGATGCTGCATCACCCCGACCGCGAGCGCTATGACGTCAGCACCCTGCGCCTGTGCGGATCGGGCGGCTCGGCGATGCCGGTGGAGCTGCTGCGAGGCTTCGACGAGGCGTTCGGGTGCAAGATCCTCGAGGGCTACGGCCTGTCGGAGAGCTCTCCGGTGGCGTCGTTCAATCATCCCGATCGCGAGCGCAAGCCCGGATCGATCGGCACCCCGATCGCCGACGTGGAGATGAAGGTGATCGATGAGGACGGGAACGACGTCGCGCAGGGCGAGGTCGGCGAGATCGTCATTCGCGGGTACAACGTGATGAAGGGCTACTGGCAGCGTCCCGAGGAGACCGCGGAGACGATCGTCGACGGCTGGCTGCACACCGGTGACATGGGCAAGGTCGACGAGGACGGCTACTTCTACGTCGTCGACCGCAAGAAGGAGCTGATCATCCGCGGCGGCTACAACGTCTACCCGCGCGAGATCGAGGAGGTCCTCTACGAGCACCCCGACGTCCGCGAGGCGGCCGTGCTCGGTGTCCCGCACGACGAGTACGGCGAGGAAGTCGCCGCCGCCGTGGCGCTGAAGGATGGCGCGAGCACCACCCCGGAGCAGCTGCGCGACTATGTCAAGGAGCAGGTGGCGGCCTACAAGTATCCGCGGCGCGTGTGGCTCGTCGACGAGTTGCCCAAGGGCCCGACCGGGAAGATCCTCAAACGGGAGATCCAACCACCCGACGAGGGATGAGCGCCGCCGGCCAGGTGCGGATCCGGGCGGCGACCCCGGACGACGTGCCGCAGCTCTACGCGTTCATCGGAGAGCTCGCCGCGTACGAGCGGGCGCCCGACGCGGTGACCGGGACTCCGGAGATGCTGGCCGGCGCGCTGTTCGGCGAGCGCCCGAGCGCCGAAGCCCTGATCGCTGCGCTCGACGAGGAGCCGGCCGGCTTCGCCGTCTTTCACGGGACGTTCTCCACCTGGGAGTGCCTGCCGGGGATCTGGCTGGAGGACCTCTACGTCCCGGACCGATTCCGCAAGGCGGGTGTCGGTGGGGCGCTGCTGACTCGGCTCGCCGCCCTGGCGATGGAACGCCAGTGCCCTCGGCTGGAGTGGCACGCGCTCGATTGGAACGAGCTGGCGCTCGGCTTCTACCGGCGGCTGGGCGCCGAGCGGCTGTCAGCGTGGGAGCTTCACCGACTCGACGGCGACGCACTGGCGCGGGTAGCCGCCGGCGGGTCGGCCTAGAGCGACCGGCCGCGGCCGCCACGACCACGTCCCGCGCCGCCACCCGTGCGGCGCCGCCGTCCGTGCCGCGCCCCCCACAATAGAAAAGCCCCGCCGAGGCGGGGCTTTTCCGTAGCAGGCCTGTAAGCCGGATCTTGTCAAGAGCAGTCATCCATCTGAGCGGCCTACCCGGACCTTGGCGGGGCACCTACAAACGGTCCTGCTTGGCCTAGCATCGAGTGGGGTTTACCTGGCCGCCGCGTCACCGCGACGCCGGTGCGCTCTTACCGCACCATTTCACCCTTACCGGCCTGAGACGCTGCAGCGGCCCCAGGCTTAGGCGGTGTCTTTTCTGTGGCACTTGCCCGCGGGTTTCCCCGGGTCGGCGTTACCGACCACCCTCCCCTGTGATGTCCGGACTTTCCTCGAAGGCATACGCCTCCGCGACTGCTCGGCCTGCGTCGGCGAGCATAGCGCTCACCCCCGCCGTTGACCAGCCGCGCATGCCCTGACCCGCCCTCACCTCAGCCGAGCCGCGTCCCACAGCTCTGGCAGCATCCGCCGATCGGCAACGCATGCGCGCCATAGACCGGCTCCATCTGGCCCTCGCACAGCGGACACGTGACGGACGCGTGGGCGGCGAGTCCCTCCCACACCCCGGACACCAGCGCGTCCAGCGTGGGCTCGCCGCCCAGGCCCGTCGATCCCGCCTGCGCCCCAAAGGCTTCGGCCCGGCCCCGCCCGACTCGCGGCTCCAGCGCGAGCGCGGTCACGAGATGTTCCTCATCAAGCCGACCACCCGTCCCAGCACGCGCACATCACGGCTGCGGATCGGCTCCATGGTGGCGTTCTCGGGCTGCAGCCGCACGTGGTCGGCCTCCTGGAAGAACCGCTTCACGGTGGCCTCCTCTCCGACCAGCGCGACCACGATGTCTCCGTCCTGTGCGGTGTCCTGCGGACGCACGACGACGAGATCGCCCTCGATGATTCCGACGTCCTGCATCGACTCGCCGCGCACCCGAAGCAGGAACTCGCCGTCCTCGCCGCCGGCGAACGCCGGCGTCTGGATGTACTCCTCGATGTTCTCCTCAGCGAGCACCGGCTGCCCAGCCGCAACCTGGCCGACGAGCGGGAGCCCCGGCTGCAGAAATGTCGACACACCCGCCTGGACCCCGGCGGCCGCGCGATCGAGCAGCTCGAGCGCGCGAGGCTTGGTCGGGTCCCGGCGCAGCAGCCCGATCCGCTCCAGGTTGGCGAGGTGCGCATGGACCGTCGACGAGGAAGCCAGGCCGACCGCCTTGCCGATATCGCGCACCGTCGGCGGATAGCCGTACCTTGCCGAGTAGCGTTTGATGAAGTCGAAGATCTCTTGCTGTCGCTTGGTCAAATCCATGCGGTCAACTCCTTGATCGGGTCAGCCCGCTAGGCCGCCGTCGAACATGTGTTCGTAAATCTAGCGCTCCTCACGGACGGACTCAAGCTCCTACCCCGCAAAATCCCTGCTCGTGGCCCGTAACGAGGTCAGCCGAGGGCTCCCCGCGGCCCCGTGTGCCGGCCGGCTCGGCACGGACCTCGGGGCTATACTGGCCGCCGACGCGCCTGTGGCGGAATTGGTAGACGCGCAAGGTTGAGGGCCTTGTGGACCGAATGGTCCGTGGAAGTTCGAGTCTTCTCGGGCGCATGGAGAAAAGCCCCGTAAGTCGGGGCTTTTTTCATGCCCTCATGAGACTCACGGCTTCCGTCCGGCCGTGGTGGGTGAGTTGATCGGGAGCTAACGGCCATTTCTGGGCAGGCGTCGATGTCAGGCGCCTGCATGTGCCGAGGACATCCGCCTTCGTAGCGGCATATTGATCTCACAGACGCGGTTTGAGAGCGGCGATGGCGGCCTCCAGTGGACTTCGCAGGTCGTCGGCGCCGGGGTGCTCGTAGAGCGGGCCCGCGCCGTCTCTGAGCAGGCGTTGGACCTTCGCCACGCCGTGGGTTGCGACCGGATTTCGATCTTGGAGGCGGTCGGCGAGCTCTTCGAACAGCTCCCTGACGTTGAGAACTTTGCGCCGACAGATCGGCACGGTGGGATCGAAGACGGACCGTGGCTGCTCGGCTTTGTGAAGGATCTGGAGGATTTCCTCCGAGAGCTTGCGGCGATTTTTCACGCTGATCAACGCGTGGGCATGCAGCGATAGGGGTGCGGTGGAGTCTGGAGATGCGCCGTTGGCCAAGGCGGCGTCTAGGTGTGGGGCACGTAGGCGCGCCACCAGGCGGATGCGCGGGCTGCTGTGACAGCACCGAACGAAGTTGCAGTCATCGCTGAGGAGCAGAGTCGTCATAGCGAGGTCGCGTGAGCGGGTCAGCGCAAGCTGGGGTTGAACTCAGGCCTCCCGACGGATGTACGGTCGGGTCATCCATGCTCGCGACAGCCTGCTGGGCGAGGTGTCCCAGCCTGCCGGCATCACGAGCCACAAACAGCGGGCTCTGCACGACATCCGTTATCAAGCGCTGCGCAATCGCGATTCCGGTGGCATACGCGAGCCGCGGGTTGTCAAGCCGGCCGGCGAGCGCCAGCAAGTCGTCGGCCTGCGCGCGGATTTGGTGACGGCAGATGACCACGGCAGTTGACCGGACCGGGGCCGGTGGTCTGCTGGCCTCAGCGACAAAGCCCCGAAAGCTCCGGGCAAGGGCACGGCGATGCCGGGGTCGGACCAGTTGGGCCGCTCGGATCGCTAGCTCGGGCCGACTGGCGGGGTCGGCTCCCCGCGCCAGAGCCGTGTCCAGCGGATCGTGCGCTGTGGCCGCTCGCAGGCGCATGATGACCGCGGAAAGACCGTCGCCGCTCCATGTGAGGGAGCCGGCGAGTGGGTCGGGGTCCTCGCCGGCAAGAGTGGACTCGGTCATCTTTGGACGGCTCCTTGAAGGAACTGCGGCTCGCTTCTATGGCCGACGCGTTGGCTGGGACACGTTTGTAGATCACGCGGTCAGCGGTTCGCGAATCCTGTGCAGCGCTGCTGCTCAAACCGAGCCCAGTAATCCCGGCGCCCATCAGCCAGGAAGCGGTGCGTTCGCGACCGGCAAACCCCCTCGATTGCTGAGGACGGCGACCGCAACGCCCTCGACGTGCCGTTTCGTGGGATCGTGTGTCGGCGACAGCAGTGCTTGAGCGAGATCCATCCGAGCAGCGAGTGAGCACGGGCATCGACGCCCTGGATGCGGTCCTCGGCGGCCTGTATTGGGGAGACAACGTCGTGTGGCAGCTCGATGCAGCGCCGGTCCGGCCGTTCTATCGCGCCGTCGCGGAGCTCACCGGAACGTTTGAGAGCCGGACGTTCGTCTCGCTCGGCACTGACGCCGGCATCTTGGACGGTCATCAGGTTGACTTGATCGACGCCGGACCCGCCAGCGAACTCGGAGACCCTGTCGACCTCCTGCGTGAGATTCGTCGCCTCTGTCACCCCCCGGGGCGTCGCCTGCTGCTGTTTGAGTCGTTGGACAGCATGGTGCGGGCCTGGGGTGCGAACAAGACGCGGGCGTTCTTCTCTCGCTGCTGCCCGTTCCTCCTCGAGGTCGGCGCGGTCGCGTACTGGTGCATGAGCGCTCGGGGAACCCCTTCGACGGTGCGCGACACCGTCGAATCGGTGACGCAATGCGTCCTGCGCGTGGACGAGCGCAGCGTCCGGGTCGTCAAGGCAGAGGGCCGAGACGAGGGCGCCAGAGGCTCAGTGCTGCATTGGCACGAGGAGCACGGCATCCCTGTCCTCGCGCCAGCGGAACTCGTTGGCCGCGTCGCCGCGTCGCTTCGAGCCGTGCGCCGCTCAAGAGAGCTCAGCCAACAGGATCTCGCCGGCCTCGCCGGCGTGACCGCGAGCGCGATTTCGCAGGCCGAGCGCGCCGAACGAGGACTCTCGCTGGCCACCCTCGTGCGGCTGAGCGCGGCTCTGGGGATCACGATCGATGACCTCGTGCACGGCGAGGATCCTGACGTCTATCGGATCGGCCGCAGGACCGAGGACCCACAGCGCGGACGCGAACGCGCGATCACACTGCTCGGCGGCGACGACTCTGACCTGCACGTCGATCTGGTCTACCTCGGCCCACGCGAGGCGGGGACGCCCAGCAGCAAACACAAAGGCACAGCCATCGTCGCCGTCGCCACCGGCCTGGTGCACGTGCAGGTCGCCGGGCAGACGCCTGCGGTCCGCCACGGCGAGGTGCTGGTCGCCGAAAGCACACGAATCGAGGGATGGCGCAACCTCGGGCAGTCCGACGCCATGCTGTTCTGGATCATCATGCCAACAGCGATTGCGGCGCCCGGGCGCTTGCGCACTTGACGACACCGACGGACCTCCCATTCATCAGCAGGAGGCAGCGTTGGCTTTGAGGTAGATCATCACGCCATTCAAATAGTCGTCATGTTCTGCCAGGGCAGGCCGCCAGCGTCCGTCGTCAGCCCCGGTGCGGGGCTAGATTGATACTGATGAGCGACGAGGTTCTCACGGTTGAGAGGCTTGAGCAGTGGGCGCGATCAGGGGCGCATTTGTGGGTCGTCGCGCTCGCCGACAACCACGCCGTCGTTCAGCTTTGCGCTTGTACCGGAGAGCCGGTTGAGCGGTTGGAGTCGGATAACCGCAAGTTGATCGAGTACCTGCAGAGCGCGCAGTCTGACTTAGATCTCGCCTAACCGGCGACAGTCTGATGAGGTACAAGTGCGGAGCCGATCACCACACGATCCGTAGGACCGGCAGCGTTCGACCAGCTCCCCGGTGAGCTGAACAGATCCGCGACGACGTGCTCGTCCCTGGCCCGCGCGATGTTCAGCACGTGCTTCTCATTGAGAAGGGACGCGGCGCCGGGTCACGGCCCGTGTGGACGGGTTGCGCTACGTCTCGGTGCACCGGTGCCGCGGACCGCGGCAGATTGAGCTGGCGGAGACCACGGGCGACGCGTCGCCGGAGACGCCGTGATCGGTCCAGGGTGGGGTTCGCGGAGCTTGGTCTGACGGACATCGTCGCGCGCGTCGCGGCGGTCGATCCGACGCCCGGGGCGGGGACCGAGCCTGACCTGGACCTGTGGCCCAGCCGCGGCGCTGGTGGAGATGGTCAGCGGTATCTCGCTCAGTCAACAACCCGTTGATCGCAGCGCGTTCGAGCAACGACAAGCCCGCGTGCTGGCACCGCGCAACCCGGCGCTGGCGCTGGCGCTGGCCGACGCCGACGCGGACGCCTACCAAGCGGTGCTTGCCGTCCAGCGTCGTCGCGGCGAGACGGGTCAGGCCGGCCGGCTTCGTGAGGGGTTGCGGGCCGCAGCGGATCCGCTGGTCTCGATCGTCGAGACGGCTGGCGAGGTGACGCGGCTGGCCGCCGATGCAACCGGCCAGGTCCGCGGGGGCGCGCGTGGCGAGGCCAAGACGGCCGCCGTACTCGCCGCGGCAGTCGTTGAAGCAGGCGTGTCGCTGATCGAGCTCAATCTGGCAGCCGCGCCCGATGATCCGCGTCTTGCGCGGGCTCGGGCGATCGCGCACGAAGCGTGCTCTGATCGTGCCCGAGCGCTGGGAACGTCGTGATCTCAGCCTTGTAGCTGCGGCGGAACTCTGTCCTCGATGCGGTCACCGAGGACGCCTAGCTCCGCCTCGGTGAGCGCGGCCTCGATGAGAGGAAACAGCTCCTGCTCCTCAAACGCGATGTGATCGGCGAGCCGCACGCCGATGAGATGAAGGACCTCAAGCGTCGGGGCGACGGTGAGCTGGGCGGCGTCACGCCGGATCACCGCGTGCTCCACAAGTGTCCGCAGGATCGCGGGATGCTGCGGCGTGCCGTGCGCGGTGTAGGCCGGCAGCAGGATCTCCTCCTCGAGACAGAAGTGCTGCTGCTCCTCGGCCTCCCAATGGGCCAAAAACATGCGCGCAGTGTCGCTGAATGTGTCATCGGTGGCGCGGCGCAGGCGCTGAGCGAGCACCAGCGACTGATGGTGGTCGCGGGAGAGCGGGACGAGCGCGGAGTGGCGTTTCATCCGTGCACCGCTCCCGCGGCCGACTGGCTGATCTCAATCGTGCAGCCGGCGGTGTCCGGGTCATGGGGCACGAATTCAGTCAGCGTCGCGTCGCGGTCCAGCACATCGAGCAGTCCGATGGTGATACCGCGGTGCAACGTACAGATCACCGCTTGGTTCTCATGCACAGCGTCTCGGTAGGGGCAGTTGCCCAGGCACAGAGTCATCCGGTCGTCAGCCCGTTGCGTCAGCCGGGGCTCGAAGCCAAGTGCGGTCAGCGCGCTCTGTAACGCGTCACGGCCATCGATCGGCTCCTCGCGTGATGCCAGCTCGCGGCCGATCTCACGGCCGGCCGCCCGCACATCGCGCAGCATTCGGGGGCGCACCGGGATCGCTCGGGCCAGCCATCGACCGAGGTCCGCGTAGGCGTGAGGTGCCTGGCCGCCGGGCCGCGCGCCGGACGCGATCGTCCACGCGTCACGCGGTCGCCCCCGCGCCCGCGGTGTCCGCTCGCGCACCACGAGCCCGGCGCTCTCGAGGCGCTCCAGATGCACGCGCACCCCGTTGGGATGCAGCCGTAGACGCTCAGCCAGCTCCATCGTCTCTCCGGGACGCCGCAGCTCGCTGAGGAGCGCGAACAGGCGCGCTCGGGTCGGTTGGGCGAGTACGTCATCAGGCGCGAGTGCCGGCGGGAGGTCCACGACCTCAACGAATTTACACATCCACGCTTGTAAAAACAAAGCGCGGCGATGTAATTTCTCCATCGGGAATGTGAAACAGACCGAAGGGAGCCCCATGACCTATGTCATCAACGAGCCGTGCATCGGGGTCAAGGACGTGAGCTGCACCGAGGTCTGCCCGGTGGACCGCATCCATCCCACCGCACACGAGCCCGAATTCGCCGACGCCGAACAGCTCTACATCGATCCAGAGGAATGCATCGACTGCGACGCCTGCGTCGAGGCATGTCCGGTCGACGCGATCACCTCCGAGGACCAGGTCCCCGAGGAATGGCGTTCATACACCGCCAAGAACGCCGCGTACTACCAAAGCGCGCGACGATGACCGATCCCGTCCCAGAAAGCCGGTCTGTAACCCTCACCGACGACGGCAGCGATGGTCTGACCATGTTCTTCGTATTCACCGCGGCTGTGTTGATCGCCACGGGAGCCGTCGCCCTGCTCGCGGTGATCGGGACCTGGTGGATGCTCGCCGCGGCCTTCGCGGTCGACGTCGCCATGACCAGCGTCGTCGTGCTCGCCATCAGTCACGCCATGGGCCGCGCTCAAGCCCTGAATTCCGCCTCTAAGCGCACGCCTCTGCCACCGCCTCGCCCGCGACGATTCCTTTCTCGTAGGTTCTTTCACTTGGCGGCCGATTCTGCGGGTGTCTCAGCGGTTGCGTCGTCGTCCGGCCCGCGGCTCTTTACGCGGCGCAGGATCAGCACGCGCTCGGCGTGGCGTTCCTCGAAGAGTAGTTTCTGGCGGGCTTGTAGGAGGTGAAACTGGGTGATCAGGCCGACGAGTCGGCGGGGATCGTCACGGTGGACGACGGGAATGACGCCGAGCTCTTCTGTGGCCATCCGGTCAGCGACCGAGCGCAGGATCTCGTCGGGATAGGCGACGTCTCTGGGAATGATCATCGCCGTCTGGGCCTGCTGGTGGGGGTGGTCTCTGGCTGCGAGCACTATTGACCATGGCAGCACCCCGATCAGCTCGTTGCTGGTGTCGGCGAGCACGGGGTAGAGCCGCTGGCGGCGTTGTGGTGAGCCCTCGGCTAGTGCTTGGTAGAGCTCGTCCAGCGTCAGTGTCGGCTCGATGGTGTAGACGTCGGTGTCCATGACCTCGCGCACGAAGGTCGCCTCGAGCGGGTCCACGGCGTACTCGCGCATGACGTGAAAGCCGCGCCGCGCGACCTTCTCGGTGAGGATCGAGCGCTTGAGGACCAGCACGCTGACCAGGTGCGAGATGGTCGCCGCGACCAGGAGCGCGAGCAGGCTGTTCTGGTCGTGGGTGAGTTCGAAGGCGAAGATGATCGCGGTGAACGGGGAGCGAGTGACGCCGCCGAGCGCTCCGGCCAATCCGATCAGTCCCCAGATGCCGGGAGAGGCTCCGGGGAGCACGTGGCCGAGCAGTCCGCCGAGGGCGGCGCCCATCATCAGGATCGGGGCGAGGATCCCGCCGCTGGTTCCTCCGCCCAGCCCACCTGACCAGATCACCAGCTTGACGCAGAACAGCAGGATCAGCGCGCCGATGCCGAGCTGGCCGAGCAGCTCGGCGTGGATGGTGTTGTAACCGACACCGAGGGCTCGGGGGTCGATCAGGCCGCCGAGGCCGACGATCAGACCGCCGATGATCGGCCACCACATCCAGTGCAGATGCCCGGTCAGTTTCTTGAAGGCATCCTCAAAGCCGTAGACCGCTTGGGTCATCACCCACGCACCCAGGCCAGTGGTGATACCGACGGCGGCGGCGCCGAGCAGGACCACGCCGCCGAGGGGCGCGTGGCCGGGGACGGGGAACAGCGGCTGGGGTGAGACGAGATGGGCGTGGGCCATCACCATCCGCAGCGCGTCCGCGGTCGCCGCTGCGAGGCCGATCAGGACCATCGAGCGAGGCTTGAACTCAAACGCCAAGAGCTCGACGCCGAACAGCGTCGCTGCTACCGGGGTGCCGAACACCGCGCTCATGCCCGCGGCGGCGCCCGCAACGAGCAGGCTTCGTCGCTGGGCGGCGGTGAGCCGGAACAGCTGTCCCACGATCGAGCCGACGGCGCCGCCGGTGAGGATGATCGGGCCCTCCGCGCCGAACGGCCCGCCGGTGCCGATGCTGATCGCGCTGGAGATCGGTTTGAGCACGGCCAGGCGTGGTGCCACTCGGCTACCGTTGATTAAGATCCGCTCCATCGCCTCGGGGATGCCGTGCCCGCGGATCTGCTCAGAGCCAAACCGGGCCATCAACCCGACGATCAGGCCTCCGCCGATCGGGATCACAACGGCGATGGCGCCGAGGGTGTTCGCGTTGGGCGAGACCAGGTGCACGCTGATGCGCTGGTAGTAGAGGAGGTTCGTGAAGAACCCGATCATGTCCAGCAGAGCGAGTGAGATTCCCGCGCCGAGCGCCCCGACAGCGATCGCCAACGGGACAAGACGCAGGATCGAAGGTGTGGTGGTGAAGTCCCCGAGGGCTCGCTCGGAGCGTCCCGGAGACTGGCGGTCAGCACCGAGAAGGGTGACCTCGGCAGCATCACCGGTCAAATCGCCGGGCTCGGTCATCTCACGCTCGGGCCTGGGCGTAGACGCGCCACACCGACACATGCAAGTGGGTACCGGAGATCACCCGGGACCGGTCGACTCTGTCGCCTTCGACGAGCTCCTTGGGGGTACTGGTACACGTAGCGGTTCCTGTGGAGTCGTCGGTCGGCTTGACCGGACGCCAGATTACGCCGGACGGTCGATGATGATCAGCCAGCAACCACGGACCACATAGCTCGTAGCAAGACATCGCAGCACGACACATGTGCGTCGTTCCCCCCTCCCTCCGACGCCGCAGCGGGAACCTCGGCACGCGATGCTCCGGTGGCCTGGCGCTAACTTGTCCGTCCGAGCTCCAGCGCATCTTGGAGCCGTCGAGGACCAGGGTCGGGTTGCTCTTGCGAGGTGCCCCACAGCGCCTGCATCGTCGGAGCGAGCCTTGCAAGTTCGGTCACGTGGGTCGCAGCGAGCTCACCGATTCGTTGTTCGCCGAACTGGGTGAGCGTGAGATGCACCGTGCCGGGATGCGCGCGATCGGGTTCGCGCCTGACAAGGCCGGCCGTCTCAGCGCGGTCAATCAGGCCGACGGCGCTGTGGTGGCGCAGGACAAGGTAGTCGGCGATCTGGCCAATCGAAGGTCCGAGGGGATCGCGGTGGCCTCTCACGGCGAGGAGCAGTTGGTGCTGCGCGGGGGTCAGGCCGCTCGCTCTGGCCTGCTGCTCGCTCCAATGCAGGAAGCGCCGGAGACCCGTACGAAGCTCCAGGAGCCGCTGGTAGTCGTCGTCGGTAAGCTCGTCTCGCCAACTCATATCGCTAAACGATATCGTAAGTCGATGGCGATGCTCGATGCGTGGATGTTGGGTGATCTCACAGGCTCTGACGAGCTGGTGCAGGCGATCCGCGGCGCGGTGGAGAGCAAGGCGGAGCCCGCGGCCGAGCGGTGAGCACGATGCGCGAACGATCGGGCGCCACGCCGCGAGCCAAAACAGCGACATCGAACTGCCTTCATCGCCACCAGCGGTACCCCGCGGCGCGCTGATGCTCAGCTCGTGTCCAGCCGCCGCCAAGCGGATACTGGACTTGATCCCGCCCGCGTCCGGGGCCGAGGTGATGGGCGCGGGGATCGTCTCGATCGCGCTGTCACTCGACGGCGCACAGACGATTTCGCAGATCCTGCTGGTGATCGACGCGCTGACGTGGGTTGCGCTGGTCGTGCTGCTCCCGACGCGCATCGTGGGCGACTACGAGCGCTTTCGCGCCGACGTGCGTACCCCAGCAGCGCTGACCGCGGTCGCCGCCAGCGCCGTGCTCGGCGCGCAGCTGGCGATGCTCGGCTGGCGATGGGCAGCGATCGTGTTGCTGGTGATCTCGCTGTTGGTCTGGGCGGCGCTGCTCGTGCCGGTGCTGAGCCACTGGACCCTCCCGACCACCGGCGCGTCGTTGATGCTCGCGGTCTCCACTGAATCGCTGGCAGTCCTCGCGGCCGCGCTCGCCGTTCAAGAGCACGCCGACTGGCTGCTACCCGCCGCGCTGGTGGCGTTCGCGCTCGGGCTCGCCTCCTACGCGTTCGTGATCGCCCGATTTGACCGACGCCAGCTCGCTGTCGGCCGGGGTGATCAGTGGATCTGCGGGGGGGCGCTGGCGATCTCGGCCCTGGCCGCCGCAAAGATCGTCACCGGCGCCACTACCCTCGCGATCCTCGGAGACGGTCGCGGGATCCTCCAGGCTCTCGCATTTGGCCTGTGGGTGCTGACGATGCTGTGGCTGCCGGTGCTCACCCTCGCCGAGGTGCGGCATCCCCGGCCGCGCTACACCGTGCGGCGCTGGTCGACGGTGTTCCCCGTCGGCATGTACGCCGCGTGCAGCTTCGCTGTCGGCGTCACCGCCCGCGCCGCTGCGGTCACCAGCTACGCGCGAGTGTGGGTCTGGGTTGCCCTCGCTATCTGGGTGATCGTCTCGGCGGCCACACTCCATCGCGGCTGGCAAATCGTTCGCTTCCAGCAGCCGCCCGCCCAAATCACGCCACCCTGACGCTTGCGCCATCCCGCTCGACGCCAACGAGAAGCCCTAAGCGCCTTGAGATGCGCCGCCCGCCGCGCGGTCGGCAAGCGAAAGTGCCACGCCAGCCGGGTCCGCGGGCACGGCTGGGCTGGAGCGAGGGACGGCGAGAGCAGCGTCAATGGTCGAAGGTAACTCAAGCCCATCGATCCCGCTGAGCTCAAGCGCACCATGGAGACGGCGATCGGCGGTGACGACCGCGAGTCTCACTTCGCCGGTGCTGGCGTTGCGTAGCGCGGCACCGAGCTCGCTGGGGATCTGCGGGCCCGTAGCGGGCACGGCGAGCAGATCGATCACGACCAGGCGGTTACCGTCAACGAAGGCCTGGCGGACCTGGCGTCCCAGTTCGCTGACGTCGTCTGAGTCGACTGGGCCGTGGATCGTCAATAGCGGCACCACAAGCCCCTACCGGGTCCGTCCGGGCAGAGAGCTACCTTCCCACCTGTCACATCCACCACCCTGTCACTCGTGGTGGACCGACAAACGGGGTCCGGTCACGAGCCTGTGGCGGGGATTCTCAGCGTGGCGGCGGTGACCAGGTCAAGCGTGCCGCACAGCACCAGGATGCATCCATTCGTGATTGGCTGGTGGTCGATCGTCAGCAGCGCGGGCCCGGGCACGCGTATCGGCCAACACGGCGGGCCTGTCTGTGGCAGATGGCCGCTGCTGGGAGGCGGGTCTGGCCCACAGACGACGGTGGGTGACATAGACCGGGACGGAGATCCCGCAGCGACCCAGACAGCGCGGGCAGGTCTCCCACGCCAACCGGTCGGATCTCAGCCGCACGCAGAGCCCGCAGCGAGGGCAGTTCATGTAGGACATCGCATCCCCCTTTTGCAGACATGACGGGAACGCCTAGGCC
>DATCFW010000556.1:0-3250 GCA_036509295.1 Solirubrobacteraceae bacterium
AGGACGGCACGATCCCCGCCGGGGTCGTTTTCCAGATGCAGTACCCGACGCCGCTGGCGTCGATGGCGGGAACGATCGTGCCGGAGGACCTGCCGAGCGTCGCCGCATCGTACGAGGCCGCGCTGTTCGCCGATCTCGATCAGGCGCTGGCGACCATCCCTCACGATCGCTGCGCCGTTCAGTGGGATGTCGCGGTCGAGTTCGGGCTCCTCGAGGGAGGGTTTGGCCCTGAGGCGCACATGGCGCTAGCGGAGATCACTCCCGGCCTGACCCGTTGCGTGGACCGTGTGCCCGCTGATGTGCCGGTGGGGATGCATCTCTGCTACGGGGACTACGGCCATCAGCATTTCACGCAGCCCGAGTCGCTCGCGGTGCAGGTGCAGGTCGTCAACGCCGTCGTCGCCGCCGCCCGACGGCGGCCGGTCAACTGGGTGTCGTTCACGGTGCCACAGGCGAGAAGCGACGAGGACTACTTCGCCCCGCTCCACGACCTTGCCGCCGGGCCGGAAACCGAGCTGTACTTCGCGCTCGTGCCGTACCACCCGGCAGCCGCACGGCACCACCGCCGAGCAGGTGAGGCTAATCGACGGCTCGCTGGCCGCGTCGCGAGCCGGAGCTCGCGACTGGGGGATCTGCACCGAATGCGGGATGGGACGAGTCGCGGCCGGCGATGTACCGCAGCTGCTCGACCTGCACCGCGAGATCCTCGCCGCCCACAGCTGACGAGCGATCAGCTTGTCGGCAGCGTGCCGGACTTCAGCTTGGCGATCATGTCGTCGGTCTCCTCGCGGTACACCGTGCCGTCGGGAAGCTCCAACACCGGCACGTACTTCTGTCCGCTCAGCTTGACGACATCGGCGCGAGACTTCTCGCTCTTGCCGAATCCGTGCTTCACGACCTCGTACTCCACCCCCTGCTCGTCGAGCGCCTTCTGCAGTCGCCAGCAGGCGTCCGCGTCGACGTGCAAGAACGTATACGAGCACCGGTGCAGCTTCATCTTGGCCATAACCGCGACTGTACTGGACCGGCGTGTGCCACGATCGCCCATATGGCCGCCGCCGAACATGACGAGGACGGGCGGACGATGTCGCTCGCGCGACTCGGCCGCACGATGATCGACGCGCCGGATGCGCTCATCCGCCGCCACCGCCGCGCCGCTCGAGTGGCGGTCCTCACCGGAGTGATCTTCTTCTTTGCCGGCCTGGTGAAGTTCGTCTTCCATCATTGGGAGCTGCACGCCTTTCGCACCTTCGACCTTCCCTGGCCGTCGGCGTTGGAGATCTTCGCCGGCGTCCTCGAGACACTGGGCGGAATCCTGCTGGTGATACGCCGGTGGGTGGTGCCCACCGCACTCCTGCTCGCGGCCACGATGGTCGTCGCGATCGGATCCTCCGGCATCGGCCACGGTGACGTCATCCCCAGCCTCACTCTGGCACCGGTGCTGCTGATCGCCACGGTCTACCTGCTCGCCGTCGGGCTCGATCGGTGACCGCTCGAGCATAAGCACTGTGGCCGGGGGCGCTCAGTGGCGTGTCATCGCCACGATCGTGACGGTGGTGGTGGCCGTCGATGCCGCGACGAAGGCGATCGCGGTCCGTGCCCTGGCCGGCCGTGGCATCGTCAACGTGCTCGGCGGGCGGTTCCATCTCGAGCTGTACCGCAACTTCGCCGGCCCCGGCAACATCCTGCGGGGGCAACCGGTGCTCGTCTCGGCGCTCAGCCTGTTCGCCGTGGTGGTGATCGCCGCCGGGGCGTGGATGGTGCGGACAACGACCCTGGCGGTGGCGTGCGGCCTGCTGCTCGGCGGTGGGATCGGGAACCTCCTCGATCGCCTGCTCGGGTCCCCCGGACCAATGCGGGGCGGAGTGGTGGACTGGATCAAGCCGACGCTGTCCTCGGGCAGCCTGAACGTCGCCGATCTCGCGATCAACGCCGGGGTCATCGCGGTGCTCGTGGGGCTCACGATCGACTGGTACCGCCAACGGCACGATCATCGGGACACAGGCGTAGACAGCACCCACGCCCAGCCGGGCGTGGAGCCACGCTCGTCCGAGTGACGCCGCCGGACGCCTCAGACTGTGCTCTGACCGCGTCCTGGACGTAGAGGTCCAGGACGGGCAATCCGGACGAAGGGAGTCGCATGCGCAGGTACAGGTGGGCGGTGGCCACCGCCGCATCGCTGGTGGCAGTCGCTTCAGCGTCAGCCCCCGTGGCGAGCGCCGACGCCACGCCGGGCACCCTGAGCGTTCAGGGCTCGGGCTCGGTGCGGGTGGCGCCGGACATCGCCGACGTGTCGGTCACGGTCTCACGCTCCGCCGCCGACTCGCGGCTGGCGCTGTCGGCGGTCAACCGGGCGGCCGATGCCGTCATCGGAGCGGTCCGTGCGGCCCGCATTCCGGCGAACGACATCCAGACCGAGGACGTGAACGTGTCGTCACACACCATCCGAGTGGGGCCGGCCAAGCGTCGCGTACGCCGGTGGACCGGGAACGAGTCGCTGTCCATCCACGTGACGAGCATCAAGCTCGTCGGCCCGGTGATCGACGGCGCGACTCGAGCCGGCGCCAGCACCGTTGACGGCCCGACGTTCTCGTTCAGCGACCCGTCGGCGGGGAAGCTGGCGGCCACCCGGGCGGCGATCGCCGACGCCCGCCGCCGCGCCGACGACGCCGCGGCGGCGCTGGGCTACCAGGTGACCGGCGTGCAGTCCGTCCAACTCGATCCGCAGAGCCCGGTGGGGGTGCCGCTGGCCGGCGCGCCGTCAGCGAGCGCCGGTCCCAGTGCGCCGACGACCGTCCATCCCGGAACCGAGGAGGTCGACGCCCAGGTCGAGATCGTCTACACGATCGCGCCGGCTTGACCGTGACTCACGCCACGCGCAGGTGCCACCGGCGTCGGGGCCGCCGGCGCCCCCGTCCGTCTGACAGGTGCTCGGCGCGCAGGCGCAGGAGCGCGACCGCGTCGCCGGTCGGGACGAACGGGTTCGCGACGACGCGCTGATCGCGCAGGGACAGGGCGGCGATCGCCTGACCGTCCGCGAACGCGAGTAGCACCGGCGCCTCGAGCTCGGCAGCATCGTCCAACTCGGCCAGCCGGCGGGCCAGCTCGACCTCGTCGGGGCCGCCCAGCCGGAGTGCGATGGTGGCGGCGTGCCCGTCCCGTGAGTCGCTCGGTACCGCCCGCTCCCGTTCGGCCGCGCGGAGCAGGTCGGCGGCGTGCTCAACGGCAAGTACGTGCGTGATTGCGGTGT
>DATCFW010000557.1:0-9830 GCA_036509295.1 Solirubrobacteraceae bacterium
GTGGCCATCGCCCCGGCCGCCGGTTACGTCAACGGCTGGGGGGCGATCGCGATCGGGATCATCGCGTCGACGATCGTCTACTTCGCGCTCAACTACATGAGCCGGATGCGGCCCTTCCGCAACGTCGACGACACCCTGGGCGTGATCTACACCCACGGCATCGCCGGGCTCGCGGGCGGCCTGTTGACCGGCGTCTTCGCCGACCCGAACATGATCGTCTACCAGGGCGTCGGCAAAACCCCGAGCATCTCTGCCGGCGGCGTGGTTCATGGCAACTGGACGCTGCTGAAGTGGCAGGCGATCGCCGGAGCATTCGTGATCGTGTGGTCCGCGGCGGCGACGTTCATCCTGCTCAAGTTCGTCGGCCTGTTCATTCCATTGCGGATGTCCGAGGAGAACATGGAGATCGGCGACACCGCCGAGCACGGTCACGAGGTCTACCCGTCGGACATCCCATCACTGGGGTACCCAAGCGGGATCCCTGGACTGGCCGGTCAGGCGAGCACGCCGACCACCGTATGACGCGGATGGTGATCATGGCTGTAGTCCGCGGGCGCCGCGAGTTGCATGCAGCGGGCCCGCGCGCTTGACGACAGCTCGCAGTCGGTGCCGGGCCGGGGAGCGGATGCGTCCGCTCCCCGGCCCACGCCACTGACGCTTGTCGCCGGTGCGGTTGCCGGTGACGACCTGCCGAGCGTCGCGACGACGGTCGCGCACGCGCTCGACTGCCCGGTGGCGATCGCCATCCCGGCGCTGGGCGAACCCGTCATCCGCCCGGAAGGATCGCTGAGCAGCGGCGATGCCGCGGCGATCGCCGCTTACGCCACCGCGGTCGCCGATGGGCATGCCGGACCCGCGCCACCCCTGATCGTGGCGGCGGTGAGCGTCCGGATCGGCGAGCAGCTCGTGGGGATCGTGGCCGCTGCCACCCCGGCCGTCGGCTCCCCGGCCGTCGACACCCCGGCCGTCGGCTCCCCGGCCGTCGCCACCCCGGCCGCCGGCGCCCCGGCCCAGACGTCCTCCGCGGCCCGGGCGTCCTCCCTGGGCGAGCCGGCCCCGGAGCGCCACGCTTGGCTCGAGGCGGCCGCCGCCGCGGCGTCGGTGACGGCGCTGATCACCGAGGCGCACGCCGCCGGCGCGCACGGCCCCGGCGAGGTGCTACTGGCCGAACTCGCCGCCGGCCCCGTTGAGGATCTGCCCGCGCTGCTGCACCGCGCCCGCCGGCTCGGACTGGACCTCTCGGCCGGTGCGAGCGCGATCAGCGCGCGCCCCCGGGTCTCACCCAACGCCGATGACCGCGGCGCCGACGCCGACGCCGCTCGCAGCCGGCTGATCACGGAGCTGCGGACCGGCGTGCTGGGGACCGCGGTCATCGCCGAGCTGCGCGCCGGGCGGGTGCTGGCGGTGGCGCCGATCACCGGCGAGGCGCCCGAGCTGGCCGCAACACTCGCTCACTGCCTGCGCGAGGCGGGCCTCACCGTGGCCGTCTCCGCTCCCCGCCGAGACCCGGCGCTGCTGCACGAGGCGCTCCGCGAGGCGGAGCTCCTGGCCGAGCTCGGCGGTGCCCTCGAGCCCCAGCCGGCCGGCCAGGACGAGACCTACCGGCTGCTCATCGGCGTGCTGCTGCGCGACCGGAGCGAGCTGCGCCAGCTGCGCGACACCACGATCACGCCGCTGGCCGAGTACGACGATCGCCACGACACCGACCTGGTGGCCACGCTGCGGACCTTCCTGGCCCACGACGGCTCGACCACCGAGACCGCGGAGGCGATGAGCCTGCATCGGCACACGGTCGGCTACCGCCTGTCCCGGGTCCATGAGGTGTCCGGGCTGTCCCCGTACGAGTCCGATGGCCGCGAGCGGCTCAGCCTCGGGATCAAGGCCCAGCAGATCCTCGACGCCGAGCGGCGCCTGCGGGACGCGTCCCTGAGCCGCTCGGGGTAGTGCGCCGCGAGGGCAGCCTCCGAAGCTCACCGCGGGTCTTGATCAGGCGGCGCGCTCGGAGTGACTGATCCAGGTCGCGTACATGCCGGCGTAGCGCCCGCCGCGGGCCACCAGCTCCGCGTGGGACCCGCTCTCCACGATCCGGCCGTCATCGACCACGACGATCCGATCGGCCTTCATCGCCGTCGTCAGCCGGTGGGCGATCAGCACCGCGGTGCGTTGCTCCAGGAGCACGTCGAGCGCCGCCTCGATCTTCGTCTCTGAGAGCAGATCGAGGTTAGAGGTCGCCTCGTCGAGGACGAGCACCCGGGGGTAGGCGAGAAACGCCCGCGCCAGCGCGATGAGCTGCCGCTCACCCGAGGACAGGGACTGCCCGCGCTCGTGGACCTCGGTGTCCAGGCCCTGGGCCATCCGCTGCACCACATCGGCGAGGCCGACGGCACGGACGGCTTCCCACACCTCGCCATCGGTGCAGTCGGGACTGGCGAAGGCGATGTTGTAACGGAGGGTACCGGCGAACAGGAACGGCTCCTGGGGCACCACGCCCAGCTGACGGCGTAGCGAGTCCAGGGTGACGTCACGCAGGTCGTGCCCGTCGATGAGAACGCGGCCCTGGGCGGGGTCATAGAAGCGCGTGATCAGCTTGGCCAGGGTCGATTTCCCGGCGCCGGTCTGGCCAACGAACGCCACGGTCTCGCCGGCGCGGATGGTGAGGTTCACGTCCTCGATCACCGGTCTGGCCGGGTCATAGCCGAACGTCACGTGATCGAACACGATCTCCCCAGCGATCGGAGGCAGCTCGGTCGCCGCCGGCGCCTGAGGTGTGCTCGGCGCCAGGGCGAACAGCGTGCGCAGCTTGATCAGGGAGCTCTGCCCCTGCTGCAAGGTGTTGTACTGCGCGACGAGCAGCTGGATCGGGGCGAAGAATCGGTTGAGATAGAGAAAGAAGGCAATCAGCGTGCCGATGCTCAGCTCGTGGCGGGCGACCATGTGACCGCCGATCGCCAGCAGCGCGCCCTGGCCCAGGTAACCGAGCAGCTGGGTCGCGGGACCATAGATGGCGTTGATCTGCGCGGTGTAGTTGTTCGCCGCGCGGTAGTCGCCGACGACGTTGCGATGGGCGACGATGTTGTGCGCCTCGCGGTTGTTGGCCACGACCGTGCGGACGCCGTGCAGGCTCTCGGACAGGTCAGCGAGCACGCCGGCGATCCCGTCGCGCACGCGGTCATAGCCGCGTTCGGATGCGGCCCGGAACCACAGCGACGCCGCCGTGAGCCACGGGATCACCAGCGCGATCGTGATGAGCGTGAGCGTCACGTTCATGGTGAACAGCACCGCCAGGATCACCACCATCGTCAGCGCCTGGACGACGAGTTGGGCGAGGCCGTCCTGGAGGAGCTGCTGCAGATTCTCGATATCGCTCGTCATCCGGGTCATGATCACCCCGGACTGCTCGCTGGTGAAGTAGTCCAGGCCGAGCCGCTGGAGCTGGCTGAAGACGCGCACCCGGAGATCGTTCATCACGCTCGCCGCCAGCCGCCCGGTGACCCTCGCCTGCCCCCGCTGGGCGAGCGCGGTGACGACAATCGCGGCCAGGAAGATGACACCGACGAGCGCCACCACGCCGAAGCTCTTGTGGGGGCCGGTCATCCCACTGTCAATCCCGATGTCGATCAGCTTCGGTCCGGCCTGGTTGGTGACGCTGACGATCGTCACCAGCAGCCCGGCGGTGGCGCCGAGGCGCCAGTGGCGGAAGATCAGTCCCCGCAGCGTCAGGTGCACGCCGCCGTCATCGGTGGCGCGGTGACTGAAGCGGGCACTCGGCTCGGGATGCTCGGGCTCGGTCGCGAGCAGCCTGTCAACGCCCTCCTGCAGCTCCGGTGGGATGCCCGCGAACGGCAGGCCGCCGCCGGGCGCCGCCGCCGCCCGCGAGCCGCCGGCGCGGCCGAACGCCCCGCCGCTGACGGTGCCGCCGCCGAAACTCATGGCCGTCCGATCTCGTCGTCTTCGGCGCCGGCCCGGCGAGCCTGGCGATCGGCCTCCTCGACCTGGGCCAGCACCTCGACATACAGCGGAGTGCTCTGCAACAGCTCGGCGTGGGTGCCGTCGGCAACGATCCGCCCGCCATCGAGCAGGACGACGCGGTCGGCCAGCCCGATCGTCGACAGGCGGTGGGCGACGACCAGCGTGGTGCGACCCGCCATCAGCACCCGCAGCCCCTCGTGGATCTCCTGCTCCACCTGCACGTCGACGGCGCTGGTGGCGTCGTCGAGGACGAGGATCGGCGGGTTGACCAGCAGCGTGCGGGCGATCGCCACCCGCTGACGCTGGCCGCCCGACAGCGTGTAGCCGCGCTCGCCGACGACGGTGTCATAGCCGTCGGGCAGCTCGGCGATGAACCGCTCGGCGCCGGCGGCACGCGCCGCCGCCTCGATCTCGGGCAGCGACGCGTCGGGGCGCCCGTAGGCGATGTTCTCGCGCAACGAGGCGGTGAACAGGAACGGCTCGTCGAGGACCACGCCGGTCTGGGAACGCAGGCTGGCGAGCGTCAGGTCACGCACGTCGTGGCCGTCGACCTCGAGCGCGCCGCCGGTCACGTCGTAGAAGCGCGGCAGCAGGCGGCTGACCGTCGTCTTGCCGCTGGCGGTGCGTCCGACCATCGCCACCGTCTCCCCCGGGCGCAGGTGCAGCGTGAAGTCGTGCAGGACCTCGGTGCCGTCGCCGTAGGCGAAGCTCACCGCCGCGAAGCTGACATCGCCCTCACAGTGCGTCAGGGCTGTCGCATCCGGACGGTCGGTGACCGTCGGCGCCTCGTCGAGGATCTGGTAGATCCGGCCGGCCGACGCCTTGGCTCGCTGCCCGAGCATGATGAGCATCCCCAGCAGCTGAAACGGCGGCTGCAGCATCGTGATGTAGGCGCTGAACGCGAGGATCGCGCCGACCTGCAGGTGGCCGTGGATGACCAGCCACCCGCCGAAGATGAGCACGAGCGCCAAACCCAGCTGCGGGAGGTTCTGCACCGTCGGCGTGAACCGGGCCCGAATGTCGGCGTCGCGGATGTAGGCCCACTTGAGGCGGTCGGCCGCGCCGGCCAGCGTCCGCAGCTCGCGCGGCTCCGCCACGAATGACTTGACCACCCGAACGCCGTTGATGTTCTCATCCACGATCGTGGCGACGTCCGCGAGCCGCTGCTGGATCAGCCAGGACACCGGGAAGATCTGCTTGCGCATCCGGACGCTCGAGAAGTAGACGAGCGGCGTCGTCGCCATCGCCACGAACGCCAGCGGGACGTTGATCGAGAGCATGTAGCCGAAGGCGACGAGCGCGACCGCGCATTGGACGAGAATCGACGGGGCGAACGTCAGGTACATCTGCACCGAGCGGATGTCGGAGTTCGCGCGGGAGATGAGCTGGCCCGACTGGACCCGGTCATAGAACGCGAACGACATCCGGGTGAGGTGCGCGTAGATGATGTTGCGCAGGTCGAATTCCATCGCGTAGGCGGTGCGCAACAGGAACAGCCGCGCGACGTACGCCGACGCGCCGGCACCCACCGCCAGTGCGAACACGAGCGTAACGTAGTGCGACAGCGCGACGGTGTGGTGCTGTAGCGAGTTGGTGACCGCCTCGTTGAGCAGGTTGGGAATCTGCACCTGGAGCACGAGGCCGACGAACGACAGCGTCAGCGCGGTCACCAGCGTGACCTTGTGCGCCTTGACCACCGGGAGCGCGCGACGCACCCACGACTTGTCGCGGTCGGGGTCGATCGTCGCCTGCGGAGCCCGGAAACGCGATCGCACTCCGCCGGCGTCAAGCGGGCGGGCGGCCCGCGCCGGGGGCGTCCGGTCCGGGGCGGCGGTGGCGCTCATGGCTTCGCGCCGGAGACGAGCTCGGCGGCGGCGGCCACCGCCGCCCCCGCCTCATGTTGGCGGGCGGCCCGGCGCGCGGCTCGGTAGCTGTCCAGCGCGTCCTGCCAGGGAGCGAGCCCGGCGAGCGCCGCCGCCGCCTGGTCGGGACGGTGCGACAGGATCTCCCCGAGGCGGCGTTCCACCTCGGCCTCGGCCGTCTCGATCACCCGCCGGCCCTCCGGGGTGAGATCGTGGTCGACCCGGCGCCGGTCGCCGGGGACGGTGCTCCGCTGGACGAGGCCACGGGCGACGAGCCCGTCGACGACGCCGGTGATGCTCGGACGACTCACCGCGAGCTTCTCGGCGAGCGCCGACGCCGCCTCGTTGCCCTCGGCCAGGAGGATGAGCACGCGGTACTGCGGGAGGGTGAGATCGACGGTGGCCAGTGCCAGCTCGAGCTGGCGCGCGAGTCGCGCGATGGTGCGGCCGGGAGGGCGCAGTGGTTCGTGAGCCATATGATTAGGATAGCTAACTACCCTCCCCGGGCCGGAACGGACCCGGACTCGACGTGGATTAAGAATCGAGTAGCCGAGACGGGAAAGTTAATCCGCGTCAACGAACGCCGCCCCCGCGGGCGGGCGCCCGGAGGCACTGGGGTCCCCCGGAGTCGCCCGGCGCCGAGTGCGCCGTCCGGGTCGGTCAGCCGAGCACGAGCTCGGCGGCAGCCCGCAGCGTCTCCGGATCACCGGAGATGAGCAGCGTGGTGGCGATCGAGTCGCGCCACGCCTCGAGGTCGTGCCGGATCTTGTCCGCCGGCCCGATGAGCGTCAGCTTGTCGATCAGCTCGGCCGGGATCGCCGCCGCCGCCTCGTCCTTGTGACCGGACAGGTAGAGGTCCTGGATCGTGTTGACCTCCGCCTCGTAGCCCATGCGGATCGGCACGTTGGCGTGGAAGTTGGCGCCCTTGGCCCCCATCCCGCCGAAGTACAGGGCATAGAACGGGCGCATCGCGTCCATCGTGCCGTCGATGTCGTCGGTGACGACGAGCGGCACCTGGGCGGCCACCTCGAAGTCGGCCATGGCATGTCGCGCGTTCGGCCGCCCGAGCCCCTCGGCCAGCGCCTCGCGGTAGTAGTCGTCGTGGTGGGGCGAGTAGAACAGCGCCAGCCACCCGTCGCACAGCTCGCCCGCCAGGGCAATGTTCTTTGGCCCCTCGGCGGCGAGATAAATCGGGATGTCCGAGCGCAGCGGACGGATGCTCGACTTCAGCGGCTTGCCCAGCCCGGTCCCGCCGCGCAGCGGCAGGGGGTAGTGCGGACCGTCGTTGGTCACCGGTCCCTCCCGGGCCCAGATGTCGCGCACGATCGCGATGTACTCGCGCATCCGTGCCAGCGGCTTGGCGAACGGCTGCCCGTACCAGCCCTCGACCACCTGAGGACCGGAGACGCCCAGCCCGAGGATCGCCCGTCCACCTGACAGGTGGTCCAGTGACATCGCCGCCATCGCCGTCGCCGCCGGCGTCCGGGCGGAGATCTGCGCGATCGCCGTGCCGAGCTTGATCCGCTCCGTCGTCGCGCCCCACCAGGCCAGCGGGACGAGGGCGTCGGATCCGTAGGCCTCGGCGGTCCACACCGAATCGAAGCCGAGCCGGTCGGCCTCGGCGATCGTCTCGGCCGCGTTGGGCGGCGGGCCGCCGGCCCAGTAGCCCATCATCAGCCCGAGCTTGAGGTCTGGGGCCATGTGGCAGCGCAGCCTACCTGTCGCGGCCGCTGAGCCTCGCCCGCAGGCGCGCCCACGCCCCGGGGGGCCTGACCGGCCGGGGCTGTGTGCGCTGCCACTCCTGCCGGGTCGGGAGCTTGCCGCTGCGGCGAGCGTTCATCACACATCGGGCGTGGGCGTGGCGCCGGCGCGCCGAATCACCCTCGGGGACGATCAGCATGTGCTCGCTGAGCGCCGGGAGCAGCTGGCCGCACAGCGGGCAGCGATAGGTCGAGGGCTTGCGGTTCTGGGCCCGGCGGACATCCCACCAGCGCGGCTGCGGTGCCTTGGCCATGGGATCCCAAGGATGACAGCGCCGGGGCCGACGACGAGACGGCAGCCATCGCCGGCCGGCGCGTCCAACATTCGTCCGGCCGGAATCCGATGCGTCGCGCGGGCGGCACCCCGCCGCTATCGTGCGCCGCCGTGGAGCAGCGGGACGAGCGCATCATCATCGAGACCGATCGCCACCGGATCACCGGCCGGCTGCGGCTGCCTGCTGACGGCTATCGCAGCCGCCTCACCGACTACCTCAACGCCTCCGAGCGGCTGTTCCTGGCGCTGACCGACGTCGAGGTCACCAACCTCGAGGGCCCGCCACGGGTCGAGAAGCGCGAGTTCATCGCGCTCTCGCTGCGCCACGTGGTGCTGGCGATGCCCGCCGAGGGCGGACATCGGGATCCGCTGTAGCGCAGTCAACGACTCCAGCTAACATTTGGGGTGATGACCAGTCACCCCGCCGATGACCTGGAGAGCAGCAGCCGCACGGACACGTTGCGCGCCTCGCCGCGCATGTTCGATTCCGAGGTGCTCGACAAGCTGTCCCGCGTGCACCCAGCGGTGCCGCCGATCCTGTTCGTTCCGGTCATCACTGTCCTGCTGGTCGAGGGCCTGGTCCACGGAGCCGGCGTCCTCACGCTGCTGTGGATCCTCTGCGGCTACGTGTTCTGGACCCTGACCGAGTACTGGCTTCACCGGATCGTCTTCCACTTCGAGCCCGCGGATGGAATCGGCGCGCGGCTGCACTGGATCATCCACGGCGTCCACCACGACCACCCCAACGATCCCATGCGCCTCGTGATGCCGCCGTCGGTGAGCATCCCGCTCGCGGCCGTGTTCATCTTCGGCTTCTATGCGGTGCTCGGCAGCCCGACCTACCTGCCGTTCGGCGCCGGCTTCCTCGGCGGCTATCTGGCCTACGACATGCTGCACTACCACGTGCACCACCACCGGCCCAAGACCTCCCTCGGACGCCGTCTGCGCGAGCTGCACATGCGCCACCACTTCCAGGATCACGAGCGCGGCTACGGGGTCAGCGCTCCGTTCTGGGACCACGTCTTCGGCACCGCGCCCGGCAAGAAGCGCTAACTCGTCGGTCGGCGCGGAAGTGAGCGCCCCGGCATCCGCCCACCGAGCGAGGCGGCGACGCACTCCGCCCCCCGAGGCCCCGCCGGCCCCCCGGGCCCGGCCGACCCGGCCGGCCGGGTCGGAGCCAGGTGATCGCCGGTGGATGAAACGGAGAGGGCGGGATTCGAACCCGCGAAAGAGCTTTCGCCCCTTACTCGCTTAGCAGGCGAGTGCCTTCAGCCACTCGGCCACCTCTCCCAAGCACCGGAGAGTGTAAACGAGCCTTCCGCACCGGCACGGCGCGACGACGGGTAGCATCTTCGGCTCGGCTGGGAGGGGTGGCAGAGTGGTCGAATGCGCTGGTCTTGAAAACCAGAGTCCGTGCAAGCGGACCGCGGGTTCGAATCCCGCCCCCTCCGCTCCCCGCCCCGCGGGTCTGCCGACGCACGAGGCCGCAGTGACGTCGTCATCGGCCGTGCTCGCCGTGCCGGGCAAGCAAGCACCGCAGACGCGCGGCCGACCGCGGTAGCCGGCGATCTGTGGGTCGGCTGCGGAGATGGCGGTGCATCCCTGCGCGAGCCGCATCTGGCTGTTTCTCACGGTGGTGGTGTAGTCGGCGTTGTTGGGGATGTGGTAGGCGTAGTTGCCGTAGGTCCACGGCAAGCACTCCATGTCGGAGTGGTAGTCCTTGATGCCCTTCAGCGCCGCGTTGGCGCTGGCGCTGGCGCTGGTGTACGGACCCTTGACCGTGTCCAGCGCCTGGGTCGCGAACTCGGCCAGCAAGAATCCCATCTGGCTGAACGACCCGATCCCGCCCGCGACACTGGAGCCGTACTTGGCCAGGATCCCGCGATAGAGCTGGAACTCGGGGCTGTTCTTCCCATCCGCAGGAGCCAGCTCCGCGTTGACAAACAGCTTGTGGTTCCACTTGGG
>DATCFW010000558.1:0-3816 GCA_036509295.1 Solirubrobacteraceae bacterium
GGACGTGCGTCATTCCGTCGGCTTTCGCCGCCTCGCGCCGCCGGCCAGTGCGCCACAGCTTGCGTACCGCCCGACGACGACGCTCCGCGGTGAAGTTGCCTCCCTCCGGGAACAGCAACAGCACGCCTCGACTGCCGAGCCCGGCGGCGACCTCCTCGATCCGGGCTTCGCACTCTTCCTTGTCAGCGGTGTCAAGAATCGCGTGGGGTAGGCGATGTGCGATCAGGTCGACACACGGATCAAGCGCCACACTCTCCTTGAACACGACGCTCGGCAGGCGATCAAAACGAGTGAGCAGCAGATCGATAAGCAGGACGGTGTCCCCCGGGCCGGCGTGGCGGCTGAAAAACAACAGCGGCCGGTCGGCCTCCAGGGCGCGGGTTGCCGCGTTGGGCTCCTCCTCTGGCACATCGATGTCGAGCAACGCCAGCCAGCGCCGGGCGAAGCCGCGGACGAACCAACGCAGGAGTCGGTGGTGCAGGCGTTGGAAAAGCTGCGTGCCCATGAAGACGCCACCCGCGCTGGCCAGCCACAGCCCTCCGCAGGCGAGCAACGTCGCGAGCTCCAGCGCGAAGTAGGCAACGACCAAGCGGGTGAAGATCAGGGCCTGCGGACGTCGCGTCACGGCCGACGTGGCCGCCGCTACTGCGAGCAGGACCGGCGACAGGGCGAGGCAGATGATCGACATCACCAGCCACGCGGTGACCGTGACCGGCCGCCGGAGCGCCGCGGGCGGCATCACAGCGCCTGAAGGTACTGCAGTGAGGCCTTGTAGGAGGAGTCGATTTGTTGCTGAACGCCGCGGGCGATGCGCCTCACTCGCAGCTGCCCCGAGAGGTCGTTATAGGCGGGAGCAGCGGAGCCCCCCGTCGGGAGGACGTGGAGCTGAACCGCGTCCGGCAGCGAGACCAGATCGCTCGCAAACCGATGACGCCGCGCTACCTCGAACGCTACCAATCCGACCTCCCAGGGCCAGCGGGGAGGCTGCAGGGGCCTCTCCAAGCGACCTACCTGCAGAACATAGATCGTCTTCGCGCCGAGCGCGACCGCCCGGGCCACCGGGATCGAGTTGACGATCCCGCCATCGATGAAGTGCTCATCGCCGATCGGTACCGGCGGAAGGATGCCCGGGACCGCGCACGAGGCCAGGACGACATCGGTCAGCAGCCCGTCGGCAAACCAATGCTCTGCGGCGCGTTCGATCGAAGCGGCGACGCACTGGAATGGAACGCTCAGCTGTTCGACGCGCTCCACGGGAAAGGCATCAGCCAGCCGGACGCGGATGTCTTCGAGTGACTGCAGATGGGTCCCGGTCCGGGCGAGCGTGGTGACTCGGCGCAGGAGCGTGCCAGCGGACACGTCCGCGATATTCGTTTCGCTCCACAGTCGCCCGAGGCGCCGGACGCCCTCCACCGTCGGGTCAGCGGCGAACATCGCGCCATTGATCGCACCAATCGAGGTGCCGAGGATGATGTCGGGTTCGATCGAACTCTCGGCCAGCGCGCGCAGCATGCCGACCTCGTGGGCTCCCAGGATTCCGCCTCCGCCCAGCACGAACGCGACCTCGTACGAACTCCCATCACCCGTCATATCAGGACCCGATCCCGTGGTTGGTCCGCCCGGCGGCGGGGACGGGGCAACGCGTTCATGGCGGGGACGTAAGCGATGGCGCCGACGATACGCACTGCGACGCGCCCTGGCGTAGAGCCGGCCACGACCACGGTGCCGTTGACACCCGTTGGGTCGGCGGATTAGGCTGGCGAGCGGGATGGGGCGTCCGCTACGGGCAACGGTGGCAGGTTGGGCGGTCATGGCGACCGTGACCGCGATCCTGGCCGCGGCAGCGGCGGCGCAGGCCGGCACCGCGCCCACGCTCGGCATCTCCCGGGCCCCATCGCAGGAGGGTTACGGGCAGGTCGAGCCGCGCACCATCTTCAACGGCGGGGACCCGACCGGGCTGGTTACCCACGTGCACTGGACCCACTGGGGGCAGCCACGCGCCATGGGCTCCGGCATCGGGGACTGGGTGTGGCCCGGACTGAGTGTCGCGGGCGGAAGCACGCCGGTGCGCGCGACCGTGGTGGCCTTCGATCTCGGGAGCTGCGCCGGCAGGCCCGCGTACCGCAAGATCGCCTGGTACTTCCCCAGCCGCGGTCAGACGTTCGATGCGCGCCAGTTCATCAACATCTGTACCGGCCGTTACTCCACCTACCAGCCCCGCTACGCCCGGTGCGGGAGTGCGTCGCTGATCGCGCCGTCGGGCGATGCCAGCCAGATCCGCGCGACGGGCGTGAGCTGCGCGACGGCGCGCAGCATCGTCGGCGGCACGCCCGCCGTGTCTTACGCCAGACGAGGCGGACGCTTTCGCGCTCACAGCCTGTACTGCGGCACGCAGGGCGGCGGGAGCCTCGCCGATCCGGCGCTGTTCGAGTGCGCGTTCGGCGCGACCGACATTCTGTTTGACGTGAGCTGACGAGCACCGGCGCGGGCTCGCGCGGCCGGCCGGCGGGGTCAGCCCGCGACCGTCGCCCCGGTCCCGATCCCGGCGTTGCGGGTGATCGCATCGATGATCTGCGGCCACAGCTCGCGCGGTAGATCGTGCCCCATGCCAGGAAGGATCACGAGCTTGGCTTCCGGGATCGCGTTCGCGGTGGCGCGGCCACCGGATACGTCGACGAGTGGATCGGCGTCGCCATGGATCACCGTGGTCGGGACGCGGACCTGCTTCAGGCGGTCGGTCCGGTCGGCCGCGGCCACGATCGCACCGAGTTGTCGCGCGGAACCGGCCGGGTTGATACCGCGCTCGAAGCAGCGCGCGGCCCGCTCGCGCTTGTGCTGCTCGTCGAAATCGAAGCTCCGCGATCCGATCAGTCGGTACGTCTCGAGGTGGTCCGCGATGTAGGCGTCCCGCTCGCGCGCGCCCGTGCGAAGCATTCGCTTGGCGATGCTCGGCCGCGGGCGCCCGACGCGACGAGCGCCGGTTGTGGACATGATCGAGACCAGCGAGAGAGTGCGAGCCGGGTGGTTGATCGCGACGAGCTGCGCGATCATTCCGCCCATGGAGGCGCCGACGACATGGACGGCGGGGAGCCCCAGGTGGTCGATCAGACCGACGGCGTCGTTGGCCATGTCATCGAGGGTGTACGCGGCGGCTCCGGGATGACGGACCAGCAGCTGCCAGCGCTTCGGGATGTGCGCTTCGCGCAGACGCGTGGAGCGGCCGATATCGCGGTTATCGAAGCGGATCACCCGGAAGCCGCGCGCGGCGAGCTGGTCGCAGAAGGCGTCATCCCAGAGGATCATCTGCGACCCCAGGCCCATGATCAGCAGCAGCGGCGGCGAGTCGGGCGCGCCGAACGTCTCGTAGCAGAGCTCCAGCTCGCCCACCGGTGCGGTGAGCTCCCCGGAGGCGGTCGATATCACGTCTGGCAGCTTCGATCACCCCTTTGTGTCAGTGCGGATCGCGCCGCTCGGCGACGCGCCCATGCCGCCACAGGCTAGATGAGTCGCTGAGCCCGCCACCGCCGCACCGGCGCGACCGGCGCGAGTCAGAGCCCGCGCTCGAGAGCGAAGACGAGCAGCACGACGGCGACGATCCCAGCGACCACGATGACGACGATGTTGGCGGCCAGCGCGACCCGCAGCGTTCTGCGCTGGACCTCGGTGCCGAACGCGACCTACTACAACGTCCAGCTGTTCCGCCGCGGCAAGGTCCTCAGTGCATGGCCGACGCGCGCGAGCCTGCGACTGCCCCGCAGCTGGCGGTTCCGCGGCCACCGTCACCGTCTCGCTCCGGGGCGCTACCGCTGGTACGTG
>DATCFW010000559.1:0-15301 GCA_036509295.1 Solirubrobacteraceae bacterium
CTCAGTGGCGCGGCCGCTGCGCAGCGGTACCGACCCGGGGACGCACGACCCCGAGCGCTTGCGGTCCGTACTGACGGCGCTGCTCGCCCCACACCCCGCCGGAACCATCGGCGGCTGACGCGAGGCTCAGCTAGCGCTAGCCCCCACCGCTCACTGGACCGCTGCCCGAGCTGCCGCTGCCCGAGCTGCCGCTGCCCGAGCTGCCGCTGCCCGAGCTGCCGCTGCCCGAGCTGCCGCTAGCAGGTGGGCCTCCGCCGCTCGCGATGCCGCTACCCGATGTGCCGCTGCTCGGCCGGCCTGCTCCACTCGAGGTGCTACCGGCGGTGCCGCCGCCGGATCCCCCACTGCTCTGATGAGTCGGCGTGGACGAGGATCGTGGTGTGATCGAAACGGGTGTCGCGGCAGGCGGGACCGGCGGAGTGGACGGCGCACTCGGCCTGGACGAGGTGGAAGCCCCCGAGCCGCCGCTCGAATGCGTGCTGGCGCTGCCCACACTCGAGACATGGGTCGATACGACGGTCCGGGCGGCGAGGTGGGCGGCAGGGCGAGAACGCGCCTGCGTCGGGCGCCGGACTCTGATTTGGCTCTTCGGCGACTTCGGCTTCGACGCGTCAGCGTCCTTGCTTGGTGCCCTCGACTTGGTCGCCGGGGCCGATGCCGGAGCACCGAAGACCCGTGGCGACGCAGAGTGATGCGTGCCGTCGGCGACCGCCGTCGTGCCCGGTGGGGGCGTCCCGCCGGTGGTGAGTCCGGAGCTGAGGACCGCTGCCGTAGCGACGGCCGTGGCCGACGCGGCGAGGACGAGGGCGGTGCGTCTCCTCAGAGGCCGTGGGCGAGCGCGGATGGGATCTGGGCGATCCTCGGCGCGCCGCCTGACGGCGCCTTCGGCATCCTGGTCACCTTGCCCTCGGACCAGCGCCTCGAGGCTGGCCACAGCATCGGGATCTCCGCGTTCCTGGGCGCGCTGAAGCGCCGCGGCAGCGTCGGCGATGTCCCCGCGGGCCCCGAGGATGACCCCGAGGCGGCCCGCCGCCTGAGCATGGCCGGCCGCGTCCGCGAGCCCATATGCCCGCTCCGCGCTCGCCAGATCACCCCGCTCCTCGAGCAGCGCGCCCAGGTTGAACGCGCCGTTGGCGTCACCGCGCTCGTGCGCACGTTCGTAGCAGGCCGTCGCCTCAGCTAGAAACCCACGGGCCTCGAGGAGCACGCCGAGATTGAGCGCCGCGCCCGCATGACCCAAGGCATCGGCTTGGCCGTAGGCCAGCTCGGCGCTACCCAAGTCGCCCCGCTCTTCGAGTAGAGCACCTAGCCTCAGCCGCTCGATGGCAGCAGTCCCGCCAGCGGCGGATGTATGTACGACGCCCCTTGACATCCGCCCGCCTTTCCAACCGTCCTTAGCCCTGCTCAAACTCGACAATACGTCGATTAGGAAAGTTTAGACCCGATTGGGGCTGAATTGTGAAGACTGTCCCGAGTTTGGCACGTAAATCGGCCCCGGCCCGGGTACGGGCCGACCCTCAGGACGGTTCGCGCGGACGGTCGTTTCGCGGCGGGCTCTGGTGTCCAGGGTCGCGCGCGACCACCCGTGACGAGGAGTAAGCTCGCGGCTTCGCCCACCCGCGGCCCGGCCGGCGATCCCGGAAGGGCCGAAAGAGCGCAGCCGACACGGAGACCCCGGACGGCTCACGGACGAAAGGGAACTGAACAGATGTCGACCGAAACGGCCCACCCCGCCGTCGGCGCGGCGAGCGGACACGAGCATCTAGCGCTCGAGGACCGGATCTGGCTGCTGCGCGCGATGCTGCTCATGCGGGGCATCGAGGAGCGCGCCATGAGCCTCTACCGCCAGGGCAAGGTGCCCGGCTCGTTCTATGACGGGTTCGGACAGGAGGCGGTGTCCGCCGGCGCGGCGTTCGCGATGGCCCCGGAGGACCGGCTCTGCATCCTGCACCGGGACCTGGCCGCGCACCTCATCCGCGGCGTGACGCCGCCGCGGATCCTCGCGCAGTACATGGGCCGGGCCGCCGGCATCACCCGCGGCCGCGATGGCAACGTCCACTTCGGGGACCGCCAGCTCGGCTGCGTCGGGATGGTGTCGATGCTCCCGGACATGATGCTGGTGGCGACCGGGATGGCGATGGCGTTCAAGCTGCGCGGTGAGCGCCGCTGCGCGCTCACCTGGTTCGGTGACGGGTCGACGTCGCGCGGAGACTTTCACGAGGCGATGAACTGGGCCGGCGTCCAGCGACTGCCGGTGGTGTTCGTGCTGGAGAACAACCAGTACGCGTACTCCACGCCGCTGGACAAACAGTTCGCGGTGGACCCGGTGGAGCGGGCCGCGGCATACGGCTTCGCCGGTGTGACGGTGGACGGCAACGACGTGGAGGTGATGTTCGAGGCCACCCGTGAGGCCCGTGAGCGTGCGATCGAGGGAGGGGGGCCGACCCTGATCGAGGCGGTGACGATGCGGATGCACGGCCACGCCGCCCACGACGACATGAAGTACGTGCCCAAGGAGCAGGTGGAGGAGTGGCGCCGGCGCGACCCGGTGGACCGGCAGGAGCGCCGTCTGCGCGAGCTCGACGTCGACGTCGACGCGATCCGGGCCGCGGTGGCGGCGGAGATCGACGCGGCGGCGACCGAGGCCCTGGCCGGGCCGATGCCGACCGGCGACGATGTCCTGTCCGGCGTGTTCTGCGAGGGCGACGCCGAGCCGCTGGGCGACGGTCATGCCCCGTGGAGCGGCTTCGCCGACGGGCGGCCCGCGGACGGGGGCGCGGCCTGATGGCGGTCATGACCTACCTCCAGGCGATCTCGTCCGCGCTGCGCGACGAGCTGCGCGCCGACGAGCGCGTGCTGTTGATGGGCGAGGACATCGGCGTGTTCGGCGGCGCGTTCAAGGTCACCGACGGATTCGCCGCCGAGTTCGGGACCGACCGGGTGATGGACACGCCGCTGGCCGAGTCGGCGATCATCGGCTGCGCCGTCGGCGCCGCGGTGGTCGGGATGCGCCCGGTGTGCGAGATGCAGTTCTCGGACTTCATCTCCTGCGGGTTCGATCAGCTGGTCAACGTCGCCGGCAAGATGCATTACCGCCAGGATCTGGCCGTGCCGCTCGTGGTGCGCCTGCCCTCCGGCGGTGGGTTCTCCGGCGGACCGTTTCACTCCCAGAACCCCGAGGCGCTGTTCATGCACTCGCCAGGCATCAAGGTGGTGGCGCCGTCCACCGCCGCGGACGCCAAGGGACTTCTGCACGCCGCCATCCATGACCCCAACCCGGTGTGCTTCATGGAGCACAAGCATCTGTACCGCCGGGTCAAGGGCGAGGTCGCCGACGGCATCTACGAGACGCCGTTCACCGCGCGGGTGGCGCGCGCGGGCTCCGACATGGTGGTGATCGCCTACGGAGCGATGGTCGACGTCGCCCTGAAGGCGACCGAGGACCTCGAGGGGGCGTCGGTCGAGGTGCTCGACCTGCGTTCGCTGGTGCCGCTCGACGAGGACGCGATCCTCGATTCGGTGGCGCGGTGCTCGAAGGTGGTGATCGTCGACGAGGCCAACATGACCTGCGCGGCCGGCGCCCAGGTGGCGGCGCTCATCGCCGAGCACGGCTTCGAGGATCTCGACGGCCCCGTCGTCCGGGTGGCGACGCCCGACGTGCCGATCCCGTTCTCCCCGCCGCTGGAGCAGGCCGTGCTCCCCGGCATTGACCGCGTGAGGGAGGCGTGCCGTGAGCTCCTCGCCTACTGAGACCACCGGTCTCGTCGATGTGACCATGCCGCAGATGGGGGTCTCGGTGGCCGAAGGCACCCTGGTGGCCTGGCGGGTCGGGGTCGGCGACCCGATCGGGGCCGAGCAGACGATCTGCGAGATCTCCACCGACAAGATCGACACCGAGGTCCCGGCGCCGGTGAGCGGCGTGGTCGCGGAGATCCTCGTGGAGGTGGATGAGACCGTCGAGGTCGGGGTGGTGATGGCCCGGATCGCGGTGGAAGGCGGCAACGGCGCGGCGGCGGAGGTTTCAGCGCAGTCCGGGGCAGCGCCCGCCGTGCCGGCGCCGGCCGCTCCGGCGGACCCGAGCGCCGTGGCAGAGTCAGGCGCCGTGGCGGAGCCAGCCGACGGGCCGGCGCGGATGCACCCTCCCGGGCGCCGGTACTCGCCGGTCGTGTCGCGGATCGCCGCCGAGCATGGCATCGACCTCAGCGCCGTCGCCGGCACCGGCCGCGGCGGCCGGGTGCGCAAGCAGGACGTGCTGGCGCTCGTCAACGGGGACGGCGCCGGCAACGGCGCGAGCGCCGGGGAAGACCCGCCGATGCACATCGAGAGCCCGTACCGGCCCGACCCGGTCCCGGCAACCCCGGTGGCGGCTGCCACGGCTGCGGCGGCGGCCGACGGTGAGGGGCTGTCGCGGATGCGGCGTCAGATCGGCGCGCACATGAAACGCTCGCTCGACACCGCCGCCACCTGCACGACCTGGATCGAAGCCGACATGAGTCGCGTCGAGGCGGCGCGCGCGAAGCTCCGGGTCACCGCCCTGGCGTTCGTCGCCCGGGCGACGATCGACGCCCTGCGCGAACACCCGGCGCTCAACGCCTGGCTTGACGGCGATGCCTATACGCAGGTGCCGGAGATCAACCTCGGGATCGCGGTCTCGCTCGGTGACGACGGCCTCATCGTCCCGGTCATCCACCGGGCGCACGAGCTGTCGGTGGAGGGGCTGGCGGCGCGGATCCGCGAGATCGCCAAACGCGCCCGGGCGCGGCAGCTCACCGCCGATGACGTCCAGGGCGGGACGTTCACGATCACCAATCCGGGCCAGTACGGATCGATCATGGCCACGCCGATCATCAACCTGCCGCAGGTCGGGATCCTCGACCTCGAGGCGGTGGTCAAGCGGCCGGTGGTGGTGACCGACGGCGACGGGAACGACTCGATCGCGATCCGGCCGATGACGATCCTCGGCCTGAGCTGGGATCACCGGGCGCTCGACGGCGCGCTGTCAGCGCAGTTCCTGGCCACCGTGAAGCGGCGGCTGGAGGGGCTTGCCGGGTGAGCGTGGCCACGCGCATGGACGAGCTCTGGGTCTGTCAGCTGGGGACGGTCGACTACCGGGAGGCGCTGGCCCTCCAGGAGCGGCTCCGGGCCGCTCGGCAGGCCGACGAGGTGCCCGACGTGATGCTGATGCTCGAGCACTGGCCGGTGTACACCCGGGGCCGGCGCTCGACCCCGGGCGAGCTGCCGATGGGCGAGGACTGGTACCGGTCCCAGGGGTTCGAGATCGTCGAGACCGACCGCGGCGGCAAGCTCACCTACCACGGCCCGGGCCAGCTCGTCGGCTATCCGATCGTCCGCGTCGATGACGTCGTCGCCTATGTGCGGACCTTGGAGCGGGCGCTTGTCGCCGCTCTCGATGCCGAGGGCGTGAGCGGCGTCCGGGCACGGCCGCAGGACGGCCCCGATTACACCGGCGTGTGGGTCGGGGAGCGCAAGATCGCATCGATCGGGGTCCACGTGGCCCGCGGGGTGACCACCCACGGCTGGGCGGTCAACGTGGAGAACGACCTGCAGCCGTTCGGTTGGGTCGTGCCGTGCGGTCTCGACGGCGTGCAGATGACCTCGCTGATCAAGGAGACCCGCCGGCTCGCCGGCCAGCTGCGGTGCTTTCGCAAGCGGGCGGCGTATGCCGTGGCCCAGGCGCTCGGGCGGCGCCAGCGGCTCATGTCGCTGGCGCGCCTCGAGGCGGCGATCGGCGCCGTCCCGGCGGGCGCGTAACCCAGCCGTCAGGCGGGCGCGTAACCCCAGCCGTCAGGCGGGCCGCGGGTTCACGCCGCCAGGAGGTCGATGACGAGCGCGACCACCGAGCCGGGGTCGTCGTGGATCTGGCGCCAGGTCACGCGAGCGAACCGCCAGCGGGCGCGGGTGAGGCGCTGGTCGCGTCGGCGGTCACGCTCGAAGGCGCGACGGGTGGCGTGGTACTCCCGGCCGTCGGTCTCGATGATCACCTTGGCCGCCGGCCACATGAAGTCGACGCGGATCGGCGGATCGCCGTCCTCGAGGTCGAGCACGACCTGGCGCTCGGGCTCCGGCAGCCCGTGGGCCCGCAGCAATGCGAGGAAGTCGGCCTCCAACGAGCTCTCGGTGGGCGCCTGACGGGGCCTGAACACCGCCAGCGCCCGGCGGAGGTTGGCGGCAGCGGTGCGGTTGCAGTTGCGCTCCAGCTGATCGTCGAGCGCGCGGATGCGGAGGCGGCCCATGGCCTCGGCGCGGTTCAAGGTGCGCTCGTGCTGGGTCTGGTTGAGGTCGTCCCCGAGGTCCAGGAGGGCGCGGGCGACGGTGGTGCAGGGGATGCCCTGGACCAGGGTGACGTCCGCCGGGGTGAGGGTGCGGGAACGGTGGATCCGGATGCCCGGAGCGCTGCGACGCGTCGGCGCCGTCACCTGGATCTCGGGCGCTGGGGGTGAGATGAGGCCGTGCAGGATGGCGGCTGATCGGTGCGAGAGCGCCGCCTGGGACCCGCAGGCGAGGACGGCGGCCATGAAGCGGCCCTCGCGGGTGAGGAGCTCCCGGGGGACCAGGGAGTAGACGCCCCGATGGATGCGATGGAGGCGGCCGGCCCTGGTGCGCTTGTGGACGGCTCCCGCGGTGAGCCCCAGAGCGACGACCTGGTCAAGCCCGAAGACGACGTGCTGACGAGCGGCCAATGCGGACACCTTGGCGTCTAAGCGTCCCTCCAGTCCGCTATCTCGCCCCGGTCCCGGCACCGGGCCAATCGTGGCAAAAAACGTGTCACGGGTGGGTACCAGTTCGTGCCGGAGTAGCCTTAATTCTGTGCCAATCCGCGAACACCAGACGAGATCGCGCTCCAACCCCGGCGGGATCAGCGATGTGCTCGCCGTCCTGGGGCCGGAAACGGTGCCCCATCGAGGCCGCAAGCCGCCGTGGTTCAAGGTGCCCGCGCCCGGCGGACCGCGGTACCGCGAGCTCCACGACCTGATCGAATCCGAGAACCTGCACACGGTGTGCCGCGAGGCGGCGTGCCCGAACATCGGCGAGTGCTGGCAGCGCGGAACGGCCACCTTCATGATCCTGGGGGATACCTGCACCCGCCGGTGCGGCTTCTGCAACGTCAAGACCGGCAAGCCGACGTGGAACGATCCGCTGGAGCCGGCGCGGGTGGCGCGCAGCGTTGCCAAGATGGGGCTGCGTCATGCCGTCATCACCAGCGTCGATCGCGACGACCTCCCCGATTACGGCGCCAGCGCGTTCGTCGGCGTCATCCGCCAGATCCGCCGCCAATCCCCCGGCACCAAGATCGAGGTGCTCACGCCGGACTTCCGCGGCTCGGAGATGCCGCTGGCCAAGGTGGTGGCCGAGCGGCCCGACGTCTTCAACCACAACGTCGAGGTCGTCCCCCGCCTGTACCCGGTGGCGCGCCGCGGCTCCACTTGGGAACGCTCCACACGCGTGCTGCGCAACGCCAAGGACTACGGCGGTGACGAGGTGACGACCAAGTCCGGGCTGATGGTGGGCCTGGGCGAGACCTTCGACGAGATGGTGCAGGCCCTGTCAGAGCTTCGCGACAACCACGTCCAGGTGCTCACCGTCGGCCAGTACCTGCGTCCCACCGAGCGCCACCTGCCGATCGTGCGCTACTGGCACCCCGACGAGTTCAAGGCGCTCGAAGCTGCCGCCTATCAGCTCGGCTTCGAGCACGTCGCCGCCGGACCGCTGGTGCGCTCCAGCTACCACGCCGACCAGCACGTGCCCCAGTCGCAGCCGGGCGTCGGGCCGCTGCGCGAGGCGGTGTCGGGATGACCCCCCACCCCCACCCCCGCCCGCAACCGCGCCGCCGCCGACGGCGCGGTGTATTGATCATCCTCGCCGTCCTGGCGCTGGCGCTGATGGTGGCGCCCGCGGCGCTCGCCGCCGCCGGCGGCGGCTCGTCGGGATTCAGCGGCGGCGGTGGCGGGGGAGGCGGCGGCCACGGCAGCGGCTTCGCGCTCTACGTCGTGCTCGATCTGCTGTTCCACATCGCGCTGCTCGGCCACGGGCTGGGCGCGCTGGTGCTGATCGCGCTGGCCCTCGGGTACCTGTTCATCACCCGGGTGCTGCCGAACCTGCAGGCCTCCTGGGCCACCCGCGCCGCGCAGCGCAACGGCGGCCGTCACAAGCCGTCCAAGCACGAGCGCCGGGTCGAGCTGGCCGCCGCCGAGGCGGCCGACGAGGATCCCGACTTCGCGCCTGAGCATGTGCGGGCCTGCGCCCGGGACCTGTTCATGGAGATCGAGAAGGCGTGGGACACGGAGGACCGGATCCACATGCGCGGGCTCGTCTCGCCCGACCTGCTCGTCGAGTGGGAGCGGCGCCTGGATGACTTCGATCGCCGGGGCTGGCGCAACCACGTCGAGCCGATCGGCGAGCCGCAGGTGGAGTTCGTCGCCCTGCACCGCACCGGCGATCCCGACACCGATCGCGTCACCGTCAAGCTCGATGCCCGCGTGCGGGACTACGTCGTCGACGGCTCCGGCCGCCACCTGAAGCGGACCGGCACGCTCAGCGAGGTCACGCGGGTCCGGGAGTTCTGGACGCTGCAGAAGCGCGCCGGTCATTGGATCCTCGCCTCGATCGAGCAGCGCGCCGAGGGCAAGCACGCGCTCGACGAGCAGCTCGTGGCCACGCCGTGGGCCGACGAAGCCGGGATGCGCGACGAGGCCCTGATCGAGGGCGCGGTCGCCGATCAGGTCCCGGCGGGGACGAGCGTGGCCGAGGTCGCCGACGTGCAATATGACGGCGACGCCCACGCGGCGGCGATGGACCTCAGCCTGGCCGACGGGCGCTTCGCCCCCGACGTGCTCGAGGTGGCCGCACGGCGCGCCGTGAATGCGTGGGCGCAGGCGATCGACGGGGACGACGCCATCCTGGACGGGATCGCGACGCCGGCGGCCAAGCGCGAGCTGCTGTACGCCGGCGACACGAGCGGTTCGGTGCGGATCGTCGTGCGCGGACCGGTCGTCAACCGGATCCGGGTCATCGGCCTCGACGCCGCCTCCGAGCCCGCGACGATGACGATCGAGGTCGACCTCACCGGCCGCCGGTACGTGGAGAACCGCGACACGGCGGCGGTGCTGTCGGGCAGCCGCACCCGCAAGACGAGCTTCACCGAGCGCTGGACGCTCAGCGTCACCGGCGACGAGCGCCAGCCGTGGCGGATCACCGCGGTCGGCGACCCCGTCGGCCTCGCGTAGCGCCTGCGGTACGCCCGGCCCTTGATCCATAAGCTCCCGGTCGGATGATTCCGATCAAGGACAACGTCCCGACCGACCGGTTCCCGGTGGTGACGGTCGCGCTCATCCTGGCCAATGTGATCGCGTACGTGCTGGCGGTGGGTCACGGCGGCTCGCTGATCTCAGGACCCGATGCCCACGAGATGAGCCGGCACGGGCTGATCGCGAACGCCCCGACCGTCTCCACCGTGCTGACCAGCATGTTCCTCAACGGATCGATCGTCCAACTGCTGGGCAACATGCTGTTCCTATGGCTGCTGGGCAACACCGTGGAGGACTCGATGGGCCCGGTGCGATTCCTCGGCTTCTACGTCGCCGGCGGGCTGGTGGCCACGGCGCTGCAGCTGGCGGCCGCGCCGCACGCGATCGTCCCCACGGTCAGCGCCGCCGGGGCGGTGGCGGCCGTGACCGGCGGCTACGTGATGCTCTATCCCCACGCTCGCGTGCTGGCGCTGGTGCTGATCGTGTTCCTGTTCGGCGTGGTCGAGGTGCCGGTGCTGCTGATGCTCGGCGTCTGGCTGGCGATGCAGGCGGCGTTCGGGAACGGCGTGGCCGCCTACCTCGGCCACGCCGGCGGCCTCGTGGTCGGCGCGCTGGCGATCCGGCTGCTGGTGACCAGGCGCAAGACCACACCGCCCACCGCCGCCGCGTACCGATGAGGTTGCTGCTGCTGATCATCGTGGTGGTGTTCACCGCGTTCATCGGCGTGCTCACCGCGCTCGACATGGCCCACAACGGCGTCACGTGGCTGGATGTCCTGGCGATCCTGATCGTGATCCTGTTCGGGACCGGAATCGTCGGAGCGCTGCTGCACCGGCCCCCACGTCAGTGACCCCGTCCACCCCGCTGGTAGATTCGCGAGGGTGACGGAGGTACGGGAGCGGCTGGTCACGGCCGCCTATGACCTGTTCGCGCGCAACGGCGTGCAGGCCGTCGGCGTGGACGCGATCATCGAGCGCTCCGGCGTGGCCCGCCAGACGCTGTACCGACATTTCGCCTCCAAGCAGGACCTCGTGCTGGCGTTCCTCGAGCGCCGCGAGGCGTTGTGGACGGAGGGTTGGCTCGCCGCCGAGGTCCGCCGCCGGGAGCGCGACCCGGCGCGCCGACTGCTGGTCATCTTCGACGTCTTCGACGGGTGGTTCCGCTCCCCGGAGTTCGAGGGCTGCTCGTTCATCAACGTGCTGCTCGAATACCCCGAGACCGACCATCCGCTGCACCGAGCCGCCGCCGTCTACCTGGAGCGGATCCGCGGCTTCCTGGGCGAGCTGGCGCAGGACGCCGGGATCGCCGATCCGGACGGCTTCGCCCGGCAGTGGCACATCCTCATGAAGGGCTCGATCGTCGCCGCCGGCGAAGGGGACCACGATGCCGCCCGCCGCGCCCAGGCAATCGGGCGGGTGCTCCTGGCCGAGGTGAGCGGGTCAGACGGGGCGCACCAGGTAACGAAAGGAGCGGGTCCGATCGCGGCCTAGCGTCCCGGTCTCCCCCGTGCGCGCGAAACCGAGGCGCTCGTAGAACGAGCTCGGATCGCCCGGTCCGGTGATCGCACCGAGCCGCAGGAATCGCGCGTCGTGGCCCACCGCCCAGCCGCGCACGGCGTCGACCAGCCGCTCGCCGATCCCGAGGCGCCGCAGCGCCGGATCGACCCACATGCCCCACAGCCCGGCGATCCCGCGGTCCCGGTCATACCAGCGCCCCGCCGCCATCCCGAGCCAGCGGTCACCGTCGACGGCGACGAACACCACGATCGTGTCGGCGAGCTCGCTGAGCCCGGCGAGCTCTGACCAGTGGGAGTCGGGGTGGCCGCGCTCGAGCTCCAGCGACGAGCCGAAGGCATCGGGCGAGTCCTCGAGCGCGCGCAGACGTAGCTCCCGCAGGTCAGACGCATCGCCGGCGCGAGCCGCCCTGATCGCCAGCACGGCTACGAGATGAGATCGGCCGTGATCGGCTCGAAGCGGGCGAAGCGATGCAGGTCCACGACGCGCTCGTGCACGGCCGCCGCCTGGACGGCCTCGAGCCCCTCGGTGCCAAACCGCTCGACGTTGAAGGAGGCCAGCGCCGTGCCGTAGGCCATCGCATTGCGCAGGACCTCGCCCGACAGCTCCTCGCCGATCCGGCTGGCGATGAAGCCGACGAAGCCGCCGGCGAACGTGTCACCGGCTCCGGTGGGATCGACGACGGTGGGCAGCGGATAGGCGGGCAGCGCGAAGAACTCGTCTGCGGTGATCAGCGCCGAGCCGTACTCGCCCTGCTTGGCTACCACCATCGAGGGGCCCCAGCCGAGAATTTCACGGGCGGCGGATATGAGGTTCGGCTTGCCGGTGAGCTGGCGCAGCTCTTCGTCGTTGAGCACCAGGCAATCCACCTGTTCAATGATCTTCACCAGCTCGTCGCGGGCGATGTCAATCCACAGGTTCATCGAGTCCAGCGCCACGAACTTGGCCATCTCGCACTGCTCGCGGACCTGCAGCTGCAGGCCGGGCTGGATGTTGGCCAGGAACAGGACGTCCGCCGCGCGCGAACCCTCCGACAGCTTGGGCGCGAAGTGCTCGAACACGTTGAGCTGGGTGTCCAGCGTCTCGCGCGTGTTCAGGTCCCAGCCGTACTTGCCCTTCCAGAAGAACGTCTTGCCACCGGCGACGCGCTCGACGTCATCGATGTTGGAGCCGCGCGTCTGCAGGACGGCCAGCTCAGCCTCGCCGAAGTCATCGCCCACCGGACCGACGATCCGGACCTGATCGAGCAGCGAGGCGGCGAGGGCGAAGTGGGTCGCGGCCCCGCCGAGCATCCGCTCGCGCACCCCGAACGGAGTCTCGACGGCGTCAAACGCGATCGACCCGACGACCGTGATACTCACGCCGCCACCTCGGCGCCGGCGAGCTCGCCGAGACCGGCGGCCTCGCGCAGGGCGGCGGCCCGATCGGTGCGCTCCCAGGTGAAGTCGGCCCCGTCGCGGCCGAAGTGGCCGTAGGCGGCGGTCTGTTGGTAGATGGGCCGGTGCAGATCGAGCCGTTGGCGGAACGCCGCCGGACGCAGGTCGAAGATGTCTGAGACGAGCGTCTCGATCCGCTCGGGGGTGATGCCGTCGGCCTCGGTGCCGAAGGTCTCGACCATCACCGACACGGGCCGGGCGACGCCGATGGCGTAGGCCACCTGGACCTCGGCGCGATCGGCCAGCCCGGCGGCGACGATGTTCTTGGCCACCCAGCGCGTCGCGTAGGCGGCCGAGCGGTCGACCTTGGACGGATCCTTGCCGCTGAACGCGCCCCCGCCGTGGCGAGCCATACCGCCGTACGTGTCGACAATGATCTTGCGCCCGGTGAGGCCGCAGTCACCGACCGGACCGCCGATCACGAACCGGCCGGTCGGGTTGACCAGGAAGCTGCGCCGCAGCTCGGCGGCGTCGTACAGATCGGCGGGCAGGGTCGGACGGACGACGTGCTCGAACAGGTCCTCGCGCAGCCGGTCCTGAGCGCCCTCGGCGTGCTGGGTGGAGATGAGCAGCTTCTCGATCGCCACCGGCCGCCCGTCGCGGTAGCGGACGCTCACCTGGGTCTTGCCGTCCGGCCGCAGGTAGTCCAGATCGCCATTCTTGCGGACCTCGGCCAGGCGTTTGGCCAGCCGGTGGGCGAGCGCGATCGGCACCGGCATCAGCTCGGGCGTCTCGCTGGACGCGTAGCCGAACATCATTCCCTGGTCGCCGGCGCCGGCGGCGTCGAACTCGTCGCCGCCGGCGCTGTCCTGGCGCGTCTCGTAAGCGGCATCGACGCCCTGGGCGATATCGGCCGACTGCTTGTCCACCGCGTTGAGGACGGCGCAGGAGTCAGCGCTGAAGCCGAGGTCAGCGTCGACGTACCCGATCATGCGAATGGTGTCGCGCGCGATGTCCTGCACGTCGAACACGGCGGTGGTGGAGATCTCCCCGGAGACGACGACCAGGCCGGTGTTGACCAGCGTCTCGCAGGCGACGCGGCCCTGCGGATCCTGGGCCAGGACGGCGTCGAGAACGCCGTCGGAGATCTGGTCGGCGACCTTGTCGGGGTGGCCCTCGGTGACCGATTCCGATGTGAACAGATACTGCCGGGTGCGGGCGGCCATCGGCGGGCCTCGCTTTCTCTGCGCTCGTGGAAGGGCGGCCGAGCAGGTTAGCGGCAATGCAGCCGGACGCAGCCGGACGCAGCCTGTGGCACCGGCGGATGCGGCCACCGCAGCGGCGTCTTGACGCGCGTAACGGGCGCGAGTATGTTGGGCCGAGAGGGAGATCGGTCAGTCTGATGCGGCGAGCGTGAGCTCGCCACGCGGGCCACGATCCCCACGAATCCACCCAGGAGAGGAACGCCAGCGTGCCCATTCCCACCGAGCTGGTCGGATCACTGCCGCGCCCGATGACGCTGCAGGAGGCGTACGCCGATTACGACGAAGGCAAGATCGGCTTCGATGCGCTGCAGTCGGCCCAGGACGCCGCCGCCGAGGACTCGATCAAGCGCCTGGAGGCCACCGGCGAGCCGATCGTCACCGATGGCGAGCAGCGCGAGTCGAGCTTCGCCACCTACAACCTCACCGACACGCTGGCGGGCACGGGTCTCGCCGACGGGCTGGCCGGCGACGGGCAGTTCTTCGCGATCTTCGACGACGGTCACAACCGCCAGCTCCCGCGGATCACCAAGGGCCCATTCCGCTACAAGACCTACGCCTCGGAGTACGTAACCAAGAACAAGACGATCGCCACGCATCCGGTCAAGCAGGCGGTCATCTCTCCCTCGATGATGATGCTGCTGTACCCGCTCGACGGCGAGATTGACGGCTACTCCCGGGACCAGTTCCTCAGCGACTGCGTCAACGAGGCCGAGAAGGACATCCGCCAGTGCTTCGACGCCGGCGCCGTCCGGGTGTCGGTGGACTTCACCGAGGGCCGGCTGGCCAACAAGAACGACAGCCGCAACCCGTGGACGGGCAAGAACATGCTGCAGGAGTTCATCGACCTCAACAACCAGCTGTTTGCGCGGTTCTCGGCCCAGGAGCGGATGAACATCGGCGTCCATACCTGCCCCGGTGGGGACTGCGACTCGGTGCACTCCAAGGAAGTGCCCTACGAGATGCTGCTCGAGCACATGTTCGACATGAACGCGGGCTACTTCCTCATCGAGTGCGCATCCGAGGAGGACCGCGAGAGCGTGTACAAGATGTGCGGCAAGTACAGCCGCGAGGACGCCGACGGCGTCGCCCAGATGTGCTTCATGGGAGTGATCAACCCGCTGTCACCTGAGGTCGAGACCGCGGAGCACGTCCGCGACGAGCTGATGATGGCCGCCAAGCACATTCCCGCCGAGCGCCTCGGCGCCACCGATGACTGCGGCTTCTCGCCGTTCAGCCGCGATGTCAAGCCCATGCACGGGTCGCCCGACTTCGCCCGGGATGTGGCGATGCAGAAGATCTCGGCGCGGCTGCAAGGCGCCCGGATGGCCTCGGAGGCGATGGGCATCTGAGCCCGACGCGCGGGGGCGCGCTGCCATGATGGGAGCGTGCCCCTCCGCTCGATGCCACAGGTGGGTGGCGCGGTCCTCGTCGACTACCTCGGCGCGACCGTCGGCGGGATCGTGCACGCCGTCGACGGTGACGGCCGACGCCTCGAGGTGGTCACCGAGGACGGCGCGACGCTGGCGTTCGCGCTGAACCGGGCGACGGGGACCTTCAGCGTCGACGGAGCCCAGACGGGAGCGCGGCTGCGGTTCGTGGCGGGCGCGCGCCGGGGTTGCTAACGCCGCCAACACCGAACGGGCGATAGGACCTCGCCGCGGCGGACCGGGCTCCGCGGGTCCGTCACAGCCAACGGGAACATATGAGGGTGAGGGGGAAGGCTATGTGGCGCAGACGAGCGCACGGAACGGCAACGGGAATCGGCCTGCCGAAGCTCGCGCCGATGATGGTCGCAACCGGACTGGGCGTCGTGCTGGCGCTCACGATCGCTGCGAGCGCGACGGCGGCGGGCAAGCCGATCAACATCGGGACGCCCTACG
>DATCFW010000560.1:0-5815 GCA_036509295.1 Solirubrobacteraceae bacterium
GTAGACGATCGCCCGCGACGCGGACACCAGGCCGGCGGCAGGGCCGGGCGCGAACGCGGGCGCGAGCCAGCGGCCGCTGCCCCCCTGCGGGCCGATCCCGGGCAGCAGGAACGGCGCGCGCGGCATCGCCGCCCGCAGCGCCTCGAGCCGGTCAGGGGCGGTGGCACCGGTGACCGCGCCGACGTCCGACAGCCCGGCCGCGCCGACGCCGGGAGCGCCGAGCTCGTCGACCATCGCCGCCAGCACGTCGCTCACCGTCCCACCGCCGGCGAGCTCACGATCCTGGACGTCGGCGGCCCCGGGATTGGACGTCCGCACCAGCGCCAGCACGCCGGCGCCGCGCTCGCGCGCCGCGCCGATGAGCGGCGCCAGGGAATCGCGGCCGAGCAGCGGATTGACGGTGAGGCAGTCGGCGCCCAGCCCCCGGACGTCGCCGAACGGCGTCGGGGTGGCGCCGAAGAACGCCTGTCCGTAGGCGGCAGCCGAGATGTCGATGTCACCGCGCTTGGCGTCGGCGATGACGAGCAGGTCCCGTTGCGCGGCGTCGCGCATCACCTCGGCGAGTGCGGACCACCCCGGCGCGCCGAGCCGCTCGAAGCACGCCACCTGCGGCTTGACCGCCACGCATTGCTCGCCGGCCGCGTCGAGCAGCAGGCGGCAATGTGCGGCGACCGCGCGGGCGGCACGCTGCGCCGCTCCGCGTTCGGTCCCGCCCGCGAGCTCCAGGGCTGCCGGCCACAGGCGGGCGGGATCGGGATCGATTCCCAGGACGATCTGCGATCGCCGTCGCTTCACACGATCGACGAGGCGATCGCCGAAGCTGTCGCCGTCAGACCCGCCGGCAGGGATACCGAGCGGCGGCGAGGTGAGGTCGGCGGGCTGCGCTGCGTCAGCCACGCGCCCCGTCCGCAGGCCTTGCGGACGGGTTCACTAGTTGACGGCCTTCTTCAGCGCCGCGCCGGCGGTGAACTTCGGCACGCGCGAAGCGGCAATCTGGATCTTCTCGCCGGTCGCTGGGTTACGGCCTTCACGGGCGCTCCGGTCCGAGACGCTGAACTTGCCAAATCCGGAGAACACGACATCGCTGCCACGCTTCAGTGCGCCCTCGATCGTCTCAAGCATCGCGTCGACCGCGTCGCCGGCGTCCTTCTTGGTCAATCCAGCCCGGTCAGCGACCTGGTCTACGAATTCAGATTTCGTCACTTGCTCCTCCTTCGAAATGGTGGGAAACATCGAACCTAACACGCTGCGCGGACAGCCGTTGGCCCAGGCCCGCCCGCTGACTCCATTTTTGCCGCGATCGCCGGTCGACGCGAGGCGACGGCGGTGTTTCTCCGCGATTTGCGCAAATCCGTCCCCACGGCAGGCCGACGGCCGGCGCCAGCCGGGGGCGGACAACCCCGCGGCGCAGCCATCCACGCCGACGGCGAGAATACGGGTCGTGGACCTCGCCCGCATCGCCTGGCTCGTCACCGCGCTCGCCTGCATGGTCGCGGTGCTGATCCTCCTCCTCAAGGGCTACTACGGCTACGCCGGGGTGACCCTGGCGGTGGCGGTGTCGGCCGCCATCAACCTGACCTGACCTCGTCAGCCCCGGGTCGCGAGCCAGTGCAGCAGCGCGGCGACGGCCCGCCCGCGATGGCTGATCGCGTCCTTCTCGGCGTCGGACAGCTCGGCCATCGTGCGGCCACCGTAGTCGCCGTCGGGCAGGAACGCCGGGTCATAGCCGAATCCGCCGGAGCCCCGCGGCGCCGGCGCCAGCCGGCCGCTGGACTCCCCGACGAACACGCGCTGCACCCCGCCCGCCGGCTCGGCGTAGGCCAGCGCGCACACGTAGCGCAGCTCGCTGCCGACCGGGGCCTGCGCCATCAGCTTGGCCAGGTTCTCCGCATCGGACGCGGCGGGGCCGGCGTAGCGAGCCGATCGCACGCCCGGGCGGCCATCGAGCGCCGCGGCCTCGATCCCGGAGTCATCGGCGATCGCCACCCGTCCGGTGACGGCGGCCGCCGTCCGCGCCTTGGGCAGCGCGTTGTCGGCGAACGTCTCGCCATCCTCGGGCGGGAGCTCGACGTCATCGGGCAGCGGGTCCACGGCGATCCGCCCCTCCGCGAGCAGCCGGTTGAACTCCCGCAGCTTGTGGGGATTGCGGGTCGAGAGCAGCAGGGACCGGGTCCCGCCCACCCCGGTCATCCGGTCACCCCAGTCAGCCCCGTCACCCCGGTGCGGCCGGGGGAAGGCCGTCGCCGGCCGAGACGCTCTGCTGCAGCGCGCGCAGGCTGTCGATGCCGTCGGCGGCCAGCGCGAGCAGATCGTCCAGATGAGCCCGGGACAGTGGCGTGCGCTCGGCCGTGGCCTGCACCTCGACCAGGCCGCCGTCCCCCGTCATCACGACGTTGGCGTCGACCTCTGCGGTCGAGTCCTCGCTGTAATCGAGGTCGAGCAGCGCGGCCCCGCCGACGATCCCGCACGACACCGCCGCCACCGATCCGTTGAGCGGCACCGTGGGCAGCCGTCCGCGCGCCACCAGCGACTCGCAGGCGAGCCGCAGCGCCACCATGCCGCCGGTGATCGAGGCGCACCGCGTCCCGCCATCGGCCTGCAACACGTCGCAGTCGACGTAGATGGTGCGCTCGCCGAGCGCCGCGAAATCAACGACGCCGCGCAGCGAGCGCCCGATCAGGCGCTGGATCTCGACCGTCCGCCCGTCGGGCCGCCCCTTGGTCACGTCGCGCTGCTTGCGCTCGCCGGTCGAGGCCGGCAGCATCCCGTACTCCGCGGTCACCCAGCCACGGCCCGATCCGGCCATCCACCGCGGGACGCTCTCCTGGACCGACGCGGTGCAGATGACGCGCGTCTCCCCCATCGAGATCAGCGCCGAGCCGGTGGCGGTGCGGACGAACCCGGGCTCGATCGTGGCCGGCCGCAGCTGCTCCGGCGTACGGTCATAGCTCCGTCCCGGGCTCATGCCGCCACCCGTGCATCGAGGTCGACGTGAACGACGTCGCCGAGCGGCATCTGCAGAAAGCGGGTCCCGAGCGCCTGGAAGGCGGTGACGTCCCCGGTGCAGCTGAAGCCGTAACTGCCCTCGTCGGTGCGCGGATTGAGCCGGCCCCGCGCGGCCAGCGCCCGCTCGACGCTCCGAGCGACGCCGGGCCCGGAGCTCACCATCGTCACGCCCCGTCCCAGCATCCGCTGGATCATCGGGGCGATCAGCGGGAAATGGGTGCAGCCGAGGATCACGGTGTCGACCTGCGCGCGGCGCAGCGGCGCGCAGTAGTCGCGCACGATTGCCACCAGATGTTCGTCGAACGGAAAGCCGGCCTCGATGATCGAGGCCAGGCCGGGGCAGGCGACGCTCTCCAGACGGACGTGCGGATCGGCGGCGCGCACAATCCGGTCATAGGCGCCGCTCGCCACCGTCGCCGGCGTGGCCAGCAACCCGATCCGGCCGCTGTGGCTGACGGCGACCGCCTGCTGCGCCGCCGGATGCAGCACGCCGATCACGTCGACCTGGCGGCCGTGGCGATCGAAGTGGGCCTGCACCGTGTCGAGCGCCGCCGCACTGGCCGAGTTGCACGCGACGACGAGCAGCTTGGCGCCGACCTCGAGCAGACCGTCGGCGATCTGCACCGAGAACGCGCGCAGCTCCTCGGGGCTGCGATCGCCGTACGGCAGACGGGCGGTGTCGCCGAGGTACACGTAATCCTCGTTGGGCAGCGAGACGAGCAGCTCGTGCAGGACAGTCAGGCCGCCGACCCCGGAGTCAAAGACGGCGACGGGGAGCTCGGCGAGTCCGGACATGCCCCCATGGTGCCAGAGCCCGCGGCGCCGGCGCAGTGGCGCCATGATTGGCCCGCCGGATGCGCGCCCTGATCGTCACCAACATGTACCCCACGCCGGCCCGGCCGGCGCTCGGGCGCTTCGTCGCCGACCAGGTCGCGGCGTTGCGCCGCACCGGCGAGGTCGATCTGGAGGTGTTCAGCTTCGGACCCGGCGGCTACGGCGCCTACGTCGGCGCGGCGCGGCAGCTGCGCGCCCGGGGCCACCGCCATGGGTGGCGGGGGTGGCCGGGGCGGCCGGGGTGGCGGGCCAAATACGACATCGTGCATGCTCATTACGGGCTCACCACCTGGCCGGCGCTGGCGGTGCCCGCCCGGGCGCGCCTGGTGACGTTGCACGGGACCGACCTCGCGCATCCGCGGTCGCGACCGATCACGCTCGCCGGGCTCCGGTTCAACGACCTGGTCGGCGTCGTCTCGGCGCCGCTGGCGGGGTCGGTGCCCCGGTGGGCGTCGCGCGGACGGGTGGCGATACTGCCGTGCGGCATCGACCTGCATCGCTTCGCCCGGCTCGACCGCGCCGAGGCCCGCCGGCGGCTGGGGCTGTCCGCGGATGGCCCCTATCTGCTGTTCCCCAGCGATCCGGCGCGCCCCGAGAAGCGCCACGACCTGGCGCGCGCGGCGGCGGGCGACACGCCGCTGCTCACCCTCGAGAATCTCGATCCCGAGGAGGTTCCGCTGTGGATCAACGCCGCCAACGCGGTGCTCATCCCGTCTGACCGGGAGGGGTTCGGCCTGGCCGCGCTCGAGGCGCTCGCCTGCGACGTCCCGGTCCTGGCGACGCCGGTGGGGATCGCGGCCGAGGTCCTGGCCGGCGTCGCGGGGACCCTGTGCGCCCCATTTTCGGTGTCCGCCTGGCGGGCGGCGCTCGCCCCTCACCTGGCGGCACCGGATCCGCGGATCGCCGGCCGGGCGCACGCCGAGCCGTTCAGCTCTGACCGGATGGCGCGGCGGGTGCTCGACGCCTGGCGCCGGCTGTTGGACTGATCGCCCGTGCCTGACTGGACGGATTCACTCGCTCGGCCGGCCAGATCATGGAAAATCTCCACGCGGCCGGAGGATTTCCATGATCCGGCACAGATTCCGTGCGATCGGTGGAAAGGTCCCGGCGGTGGATACGATTTTCCATCGCCGGCACGGTCGGGACGAGACCAGTGCCGGCTCGCATGGTGCCGCTGGCGCTCAGGCCAGCCCGGGCCAGAATTCGGCCAGCCGCGCCCGGGCGCGCTCGGACACCGGCGACCCGCCGGACAAGCCCGACGCCCCGCCGGCCGCACCCGACCCGCCGGACATACCCGACGCCCCGGCCACACCCGACCCCCCGGCCGCACCCGACCCCCCGGCCGCGCCCGACCCCTCGGCCAGCGCCTCCATCGTCGCCGCCACCGACCGCGCGAGCGCGCTCAGCGCGTAGCCGCCCTCGAGCACCGCCCCCACGGGCACCCCGAGCCCCGCGAGCGCCCGCGTCATCGCCGCGTACCCGTGCTCGGTGACGGTGCACTCGGCCAGCGGATCCTCGCGGTGGGCATCGAACCCGGCGGACACCAAAACCAACTGGGGCGAGTACGACCGCGCCAGCGGGACGACCACGTCGGCGACGAGCGAGCCGAAGACATCGTCGCCCGCGCCCGGTGACACCGGCAGGTTGACCGTGAAGCCGCGCCCCGCCCCCGTCCCCACGTCTGACGCCGCTCCCGTCCCCGGATACAGCGGCGACTGGTGGATCGAGCAGAACAGGACGCGCGGCTCGGGCGCGAAGATGTCGTTGGTGCCGTTGCCGTGGTGCACATCCCAGTCGACGATCATCACCCGCTCCAGGCCGTGGGCGTCGAGCGCGTGCTGCGCGGCGACGGCGACGTTGTTGAACAGGCAAAAGCCCATCGAGCGGGACCGCTCAGCATGGTGACCGGGCGGGCGGTGGATGCTGAAACCGGTCGGCGCCCGGCCGTCGAGCAGCCGATCGACGAGCGACACGG
>DATCFW010000561.1:0-4253 GCA_036509295.1 Solirubrobacteraceae bacterium
TCGATCGACTCGATGAGCGCGGCGGTGAAGCGGCTGATGGTTTCGGCGTCGTCGGCGATCGTCACCAGGGCGACGATCGTGTCGCGGTCCGCCATTTCCACCGGGGCGCCCGCCGCGATCAGGTCGGCCTCAACGTCGACCCCGTGCGCGCCGGTGCCGGCGATGCTGACGGTGAGCTTGGCCGGGTCCACGCCCGGGCCGCCGACGACGAGCATGCCCGGCACCTCTGCGAGTCTTTCCCGGGCGTCGTCGACGGCCGCGACGATCTGACCGAGCCGGCGCTCGCCCTCGCGCTCCAGCAGGGCCCGAGCGGCGTCGATGCTGGCCATGATCGTCCCCGCCGGGCTCGTCGTGTGGAGCGCCTCGAACGCGCGCTGGAGCCGACTCGCGTTGAGTCGCTCGGTGCGGGCGAGCAGCAGCGCCGCCTGGGAGTAGGCCGGCAGGGTCTTGTGCGCGCTGGTGATCATCGCGTCGGCGCCGGCCGCCAGCGCGTGGGGAGGCAGCCGCGGATGAAATCCGAAATGCGCCGCCCAGGCGGCGTCGACGACCAGGGGGACGTTGGCGGCGTGGGCGACGCGGGCGTGCTCGCTCACGTCGGAGAACGTGCCGACGTACGACGGGTCGGTGAGGAACACCGCCGCCGCCTCGGGGTGGGCGGCGAGCGCCTCGGCCACCCGCGCCGGGGCATAGCCGGTGGGAAGCCCGGTACTTCGGTCCACTTCGGGCTCGACCCAGACCGGCTCGAGGCCAGCCAGGACGAGGCCGAGCAGCAGCGACCGGTGCAACGTCCGCGCCACCACGACCACATCGCCCGGCACGCCGATCGACAGCGCCAGCGCCTGATTGCAGTGAGTCGATCCGCCGGCCGAGAACCGGCACACGTCGGCCCCGTAGCACCGGGCGGCGCGACGCTCGGCGTCGGCGAGCCAGCCATGGCGGAGCTTGACGGTGTCCAGGCCCCCGGCGAGGGCATGGTCGCCGGCCACCACCACCCCGGTCAGCGCGGTGGACCCCTTGTGGCCCGGGGTGTGGAACGACCGCTCCCCCGAGTCCTGTCGGTCCAGGCAGTCGAGATAGGCGCGCAGCAGCGGAGCGTCCGCCGCCAGCCCCAGCGGATCGCGTCCGTCGGGGACCGGAGGGCTGTTCGGGGTGGTCGCCTCGGGCACGACCGACATGCTGCCACGCGCTGCCCGACGGACGCCGCGAACGTCGGGACGGCGGCGTATTGCTCGGCGGCCATGCACGCGATTTGGGTTTCGCTCCGCGCGGTGCAACGATCTCCGGGGTGCCCGAGTCCTCGTCGTACCGGTTGGATGACCTCGGCTGGCTGCAGTTCGAACGGCTGTGTGCGTTGGTGTTGGAAGCCGATGCGGGTCTAAGCGACCTGTCATGGGTGGGCCACGCCGACACCGGTCGCGTCGCGCTGGTCGACGGGCCGGTCGTCCTGCGAGGGCATCAGAGCCCGGTGCCGGGGCCGCTCACCGTAGCGGTGGTGTGGGTGCGCGAGGAAACAGCGAAGCACCGCGCGGCCGCGTTCGCCGCGGGAGTCGCGGCGCTCGGGTCCGAGCTGGGGTTCTGGTGTGAGGATCGGCTGCTGGTGCTCACGAACCTCGACGGGGATGCCGCGCGCGCGGCGCTGCAACGCCACCCATCGTCGGGGCGGACGGTGCTCGTGCTCGGGCAGCGGGAGCTGTGCGCGAGCCTCGATGCGCAGCCCGGGACACGCCTGGCGATGCCGTCGGTGCTCGGACGTGGAGACCTGTCGTCGCTCGTCGCGGCCAACCTCCGCGCCCGGTCCTCGCTCGACGTCGAGCGCGGGCAGGCGCTTGCGAGGGTGTTCTGGCCGACGCGCGCCTACGCGCGCGCCCGTGATGTGCTGATCCGCAACCGGTTCGTCGTGTTGACCGGACCACCGGAGATGGGCAAGACCGCGATCGCGCAGATGCTCGCGCTGGCGCAGATGACCGACGGCTGGGAGGCGCACGAGTGCAACAGCCCGGAGCAGCTGTGGCGGGTGTTCGACGGCCGGCGGCGGCAGGTGTTCGTGGCCGATGACGCCTTCGGCTCCACCGAGTACCGGTCCGATGCCGCGGAGCGCTGGGCGCAGTCGCTGGGACGCCTGCTGGCGATGCTCGATCGCGATCACTGGCTGATCTGGACGTCTCGCCCAGCGCCGCTCAAGGCCGGGCTGCGGCGGGTGCAGCGGGAGCGCGGATCGGAGCGCTTCCCCGCCCCCGGCGAGGTCCTGGTCGATGCCGGTGACCTCGACCTGGCCGAGAAGACGCTCATCCTGTTCCGCCACGCCAAGGCCCGGGGCGCGAGCGTCGCCGCCCGCGAGCTGGTGCGGTCTGCGGCGCTGCCGATCGTCGAGCATCCGCATTTCACCCCCGAGCGCATCCGCCGCTTCGTGACCGACCGGCTCGAGGCGCTGCCGCAGATCGTCGGTCAGGACGGGCCCGAGCGCGTCCTGGTGGATCTCGAGCGCGAGCTGGCGTCGCCGACCGAGGCGATGCGGACGTCGTTTCGGGCGCTGGAGCGCGAGCACCGCGAGTTGCTCATCGCGCTGCTCGACGCGCCGGCGGGTCTGATCGACGAGCGAGAGCTCGCGGCCACGGTCCGCCGCCACCACGCCGGGGGCTTGAGCCGCCCGCCGGGAGAGCTGATCGATCGCCTCACCGATCACTTCTTGCGCGTCACCCCGCTGGGGATCGGCTGGGTTCACCCGAGCTGGCGCGACCTGGTCATCGACGAGTTGCGCGAGGACGCCGCCGCCCGGGGGCGCTTCCTCGACGCCTGCTCCCTGCACGGGACGATGCTCGCGCTTTCCCAGGAGGGCGGCATCGCCGGCGAGCGCACGCTGCCGCTGCTCGTCAGTGACGCGGATTGGGATCGGCTGGGCGATCGCCTCGATCATCTCGTGGCGGAGCTGGAGGACCAGGACCTCGCGCAGCTGCTGGTGGGGCTGCACGGCGTGCGCACCGCCGACATCGCCCGCGCCCAGCGATGGGAGGCGCGCAGCCTCGCCGCCAATCTCCTCACCGCCATCGCCCGCCGGTGGGATGCGCGCGGTCGGCCCGTGCCGATGTTCCTGATCGAGCACTGGTACGCGTTGCGCGAGTGGGCGCCCGGTCCCGTCCGGCCACCTCGGCTCGGCCCGACCTGGGCCGAGCTGCATCCCGGATCACCCTCGGCCGGCGGGCTGGATCGATCCGAGCTGGCTCGCGCCGACGAGTGGCTCGCCCTCGCCCAGACCCTGCTCAGGTACGACCCCGACGAGCTCACCGCGCTCGGCTTCTTTGACCGCGACCAGACGTTCCTGGCCAAGCTCGCCGATACGTTGGAGCGGACCACCGACGCGGACGCTGCACCCATGGCCCAGAGCATCCTCATCCGCATCCGCGAGCTCGTTCCCGGCGATGCCTCGCTCGCCGCCAGGCTCGCCCTCACCACGATCGCGCGCGGCATCGAGGGCGAGCGGCGATGGTGGACCCCCGAGGACCTGCCCGACCCGCCGAGCAGCGAGCCGGTGCCGGCCCCGGCGCAGTTCACCCGCGAGGACGTCGACCGCGTCCTGCGCGACCTCTGACGGCGCCCCGCGGCTCGCCGGTCGCGCGGCGGGCGCTCAGGACTGCTGATTGAGGTTGAACTGGGCCACCAGGCCACGGAGCGCATCGGCGCTGGACGCCATCTCCGCGGCGCTCGCGGCGACCTGTTGGGTCGAGGCGCTCGTCTGTTCGGTCGACGCCGACACCTCCTCGGTCGACGCCGAGGACTCCTCGGCAAGCGCCGCGGCCTCGCCGATGCTCTGCTGGACGCTGGTGGACGCCGCGGTGATCTGCTGTGCGGCCACGGCGATCTGCCGGACGCGGGCGGTCATGTCCTGGACGGCCTCGTCGATGCTCACGAACGCCTCGCGGGTGTGCTCAACGACGCTCGCGCCGTCGGCGGTCTTGCGCGCTCCGTCCTGGACGACGTGCACCGCCGCCTGGGTCTCGGTCTGGATCTCTCCGATCAGCGCGGAGATCTCTCGGGCGGCGCCCCGCGACTCCTCGGCCAGCTTGCGGACCTCCTCGGCGACGACCGCGAACCCGCGCCCCTGCTCACCGGCGCGCGCCGCCTCGATCGCAGCGTTGAGCGCGAGCAGATTCGTCTGCTCGGCGATCCCCGTGATCGTCTGGACGATCGCGCCGATGCGCTCTGACTTGCCGGCCAACTCCCGGATCGCCTCGCTCACGGCCTGGCTGGACTCCGTC
>DATCFW010000562.1:0-8432 GCA_036509295.1 Solirubrobacteraceae bacterium
CGGCCGCCTCGCCGTGCTCGACGATGTCACCGGTCTTGAACAGGACGCCCTGGGCGATCTCGCGCCAGGTCGGCGAGCGGCGCAGCAGGAACTCGAGGTCCATGCTGAAGTGCTTGAACTCCTCGCCGACGGCGTCGCGCATGACGGCCGCGGCCTCGGGATCGGTCTCAACCGCGAGCCGCTGCTCGTACCAGCCGATCGCCTCGGCCTCCTCGGTCATGGACGCACACAGCCGCGCAAACGTGCGAGTGGCGGGCGGCAGCTCCTCCGGCGGCTCGTGGTACTGATCGAAACCCATCGGCTCTCCTCGTCGCGGTGGCGGTGGTGCGGAACACGCTACCCGGCGGCGCGCGCCGCAACCGCGCGCGGCCACCTGTGGGATCATCGCGCAATGGACGTCGATCACCTCCTCTCCTCAGACGTGGCGGCGCGGGTGATCACCGCGCCGATCGCCGCCGCCGGTCTCGTGGCCGGCTTCGGCGTGGCGGTGGCCAGCGGCTCGCGCCCGCTGGGCGGGGTCGTCCTGGCCGGCTTCGGCCTGGCCTGCGTCGCCGTCTGGCTGCGCCGTGACGGTCGGCGGATCGCGATTCAGCTGACGGCAGCCGGCCTCGTCGCCTTCGCGCTGTCCCACGTGCTCGGCCTGGTGATCGGGGCGTGGCCGTCGGTGATCGTCGTCTCAGCCGTGATGGCCGCGCTGTGCTGGCGGGTGTCCGACGCGCGCTGGTTCGCCGCCCGGCTGCGGTCCCGCCCCGCCGCGCGCTGAGCGCCGGCTCAGCCCGGATCGAGGCTCAGCCGGCGACCGGCGCTGGCTGACCGAGAACGCCGCTCCGTCGGGCGCGGCGAGGACCGTGCGGCGGAAGCTCGCGTCCGCGAACGGCGCGACGACGACGCTGCCGCCGAGCTCGGGCGCCGCCGCCGCGGCAGCGTCGGCATCCGCGATCCAGAAGTCCACACCCCAGGCGGGCGCGCCGTCATCGCTGGCGGCCATCGCCGCGACGACGTCGCGGGGCACCGGTTGGGTCGGCTCCCCGCCGACGTAGCCCGGGAGCCGCCACAGCCAGATCCCCTCGCCGAACGGCTCGGCGGTCCAGCCGAACAGCTCGCCGTAGAACCGCCGGGCCGCGTCGGGGTCGGACGTGGTGAGCAGGCTCATCGCCCACGCCGAGGGCTCGTTGACGCGGGCCGCGCCCTGGCGGGTCCCGGCCTCCCACAGGCACAGGGTGGCGCCGGCCGGGTCGGCGATCACCGCGAGCCGGCCGGCCGGCGCGGCGTCGAACGGCGCGGCCACGATCCGCGCCCCCGCGGCCGCCGCGGCCGCCGCGGAGTCGTCGGCGCTGATCACCGCCACGTGGGTGTTCCACGCGGGAGCCAGGGCGCCACCGGCCGGCGCGGCGCCGACCCCGGCGACGTCGTCGCCGTCGATCCGCACGACCCAATAGCCGCCCGGGGGATCGCCCGCCATCGGCCCCGGACCGGCGAACTCCCAGCCGAACAGCTCGCCGTAGAACCCCAAGGCCGCGTCCACACCGGAGGTCAGCGTGTCCACGAAGCAGGGCACGCCCGTCGGATAGTCGTCTCGCCGGCTCATCGCTGCACCTCAGCTCGTGTCGTTGTCTCGTCGGCGTATTGCATGCCACCCTCCTTCGACCGCCGTTGGACTATCGTATCAGCTAGTTGGAAAAACCGACTAGACTGGAATTTCACTCATGGCGACCAAACGGACATACGGAGACTCATGTGGAATCGCCCGTGCCCTGGACGTGGTCGGCGAGCGCTGGGCGCTGCTCGTGGCCCGCGAGCTCGTCCTCGGTCCCAAGCGCTTCACCGACCTGCGCGCGGGGCTGCCCAAGCTGGGGCCCGACATGCTCGCCCAGCGCCTCCGGGACCTCGAGGAGGCGGGCGTGGTGGTCCGCCGCACGCTCCCCGCTCCGGCGGCCTCCCGGGTCTACGAGCTCACCGCATGGGGTGCCGAGCTCGCGCCGGTGCTCGTCGCATTGGGCCGGTGGGGAAGCCGGGTTCCGCTCCCCGACGAGCCGCCGGCGCTCGGAATCGACGCGGCGATCGTGGCGCTGCAGACGACGTTTGATCCGGACGCCGCCGCGGGCGTGGAGGAGTCCGACGAGCTCCGCCTCGGCGACCAGACCTTCGCGCTGCGAGTAACCGGCGGCCGCCTCGAGGTCGCGCGGGGCGAGGCCGCCGCCGCGGCCGTCACCATCGAGACCGACACCACCACGCTCGTCGCGCTCGCGTTTCACGGGCGGTCGCTTCACGATGCGATCGCGGCCGGCGACGCTCGCGTCGACGGCGATCTCACCGCCGCCGAGCGCCTCCTGACCCTGTTCCGCGCGCCGGTGCCCGTCGCCGTGTAGCCGCCCCGCGGCGGTGGCGCGGCCGATACCGCCATCCGCCCCTTCGTTGCTGTCGTCGACGTTCGCCTCTCACTCGAGCCATGGAGAAGGTAGCCGGGCGCTGGCAGCCAGCTACAGCCGTTCGGCCCGCTGCGCCAGCAGCCGCTGCTCGCTCGCGTTCTGGGTCAGTGACGCCGCCCGGACCAGCTCGTCGCGCGCTTCGGCGGTGCGCCCGAGCCGGGTGAGCAGGTCGGCGCGCACGCTTGGCAAGAGGTGGTAGGCCGCGAGCAGCGGCTCGGCTGAGAGCGCGTCGACGAGCTCGAGCGCCGCGTGCGGCCCGAACGCCATCGAGACGGCCACCGCCCGGTTGAGCGCCACGACGGGAGACGGTGAGAGCTGGACCAGCGCGTCATAGAGCGCGACGATCCGGATCCAGTCGGTCTGCTCGGCGGTCACCGCCCGGGCGTGGCAGGCGGCGATCTCGGCCTGGAGCCCGTAGGGGCCGAGCATGCCGCCGAGCCGCTCGGCGCGCGCCAGTGCCGCCAGCCCGCGGGCGATCAGCCGCCGGTCCCAGCGCGAGCGGTCCTGATCGAGCAGCAGCACCGGCTCACCCGCCGGACCCTGCCGCGCGCGGGCCCGGGACTGCTGGATCTCCATCAGCGCGACCAGCCCGTGCACCTCGGCCTCGCCGGGCAGCAGCTCCGCCACGATCCGCCCGACCCGGAGCGCGTCCTCAGACAGCGCCGGACGCATCCAGTGCTCGCCGGTGGTGGCGGCATAGCCTTCGTTGAAGATGAGGTAGATCACCTCCAGCACCGACGCCAGCTGCGGGCCGAGCTCGTCGGGCGCCGGCACGCCCAGCGGCACGCGGGCCTCAGCCAGCGCGCGCTTGGCGCGGACGACCCGCTGCGCCACCGTCGCCTCGCTGACCAGGAACGCCCGGGCGATCTCCGCCGTGCTCAGCCCGCCGAACAGCCGGAGCGTGAGCGCCGCTCGCGCGCTTGGCGACAGCACCGGATGGCAGGTGGCGAACAGGAGGCCGAGCAGGTCATCGCCGATCTGGTCATCAAGCTGGGCATCGAGGTCGCCGCCGGCCGGCGCCGGGTCGCGCTCCTGGTCGCGGCCGAGCTGCTCGTGGCGGCGCTCGGCCATCTGGCGGCGCCGGAGCTGGTCGATCGCGCGGTGCTTGCCCGTGGCCATCAGCCACGCCCCGGGGTTGTCGGGGATGCCCGACCGCGGCCACTGCTCGAGCGCTGCCACCAGCGCGTCCTGGGCGAGGTCCTCGGCCCAGCCGATGTCGTGCACCAGCCTCGCCAGGCCACCGATGACACGCGCGGACTCGATCCGCCAGACGGCGTCGATCGCGCGACCGGCATCCCGCCGGTCCGCTCCGGTCAGCTCGCCCGCCACCGGCTCACTCCGGCGTCGCCTGGCGCGGCGGGCACCCGCTCACTCCGGCCCCGCATAGTCCGACAGCTCGTACACCTGACGGACCTCGATCACGTCGCCGTCGGCCGCCGGGCAGCGGGTCGCCCACTCGACGGCCTCCTCCCGGGAGCGCGCCTGGATCAGCCAGTACCCGCCGATCATCTCCTTGGCCTCGGTGAACGGACCGTCGGTCACCGTCGGCGTGCCGCCGGAGAACGAGACCCGCGCGCCGGTGGCGGGCGGCTGCAGGCCGTCGAGGCCGAGCAGGACCCCGGCTTTGGTCAGCTCGTCGTTGTACTTCGACATTGCCGCGATCGCCTCCGGGGTCGGCGCCCAGTCCTCCTCGGGTACGTTGGGCATCATGATCATCATGAAGCGCATGGTCTGCGGACCTCCTTGGGATGGGGACATTCGTGGGGATGGGACTTCGTTAACGCGACGACGATCAACCATTCGCGATTTCGACATCGCCGGCGTTCTAACCTGAGGGACATGGCATACACGACCGCCGAGGGCCGCGAGCAGATCCTGGGTGACCTGGCGGTCGCCATCGAGCAGATCGCCGACGCGCTGGCCCGTCTGGGTGAGGCCTACGAGCAGCTCGATGACCAGCACGCCGACGCCCTGGAGGAGCAGCTGTTTCGTCCTGTCCAATTGGCCTACGGGCGCGCCCAGCGGACGTACGCGGATTTCGCCCAGCGGTCGCAGCTGCGCGCCCGCACGTTCGAGGCACATTCGCCGGGCATGCAGTCGCAGTCGGTGCAGGACCTGATCGAGCGTGCCGCCGACGCGGCCTATGACGCGGACCAGTCGATCGCCGAGCTCCAGGACTCGATGCTCCCGGTCGAGGTCGGGGACACGGAACTGCGCGCCGGCCTGTCCCACGTGCGCGAGACGCTCGACGTCGTCCCGCCGCGGGCGCGCGGCTTCGTCCGCACCGTCGGGCGCTGACGCCACGCACCCGAGCGGTGCGGTAGGTTGTCGGTCGTGAGGAGGATGTGGAGCGTCGCCGGTGTGCTCGTTGCGCTGCTTGCCGGCGCGGCGTCAGCGCAGGCCCGCGCCAGCCTGCGGGCCCACGGGAGCGTCCAGCAGATCTACGCCGTCGGGCTCGCGTCGCACCAGAGCGTGGTCCTGCTCAACCGCGCCGGCCGGACGGTGAGCCGGCAGCGGGCCGACGCGCTCGGCGGGATCGTGTTCCGCGAGCTCGCGCCCGGCGCCGGTTACCGGCTGCGCGCCGGCGGGAAGCGGTCAGCCGCGGTCACCGTCATGGCCGATCGCTCGGCGCCCCCGAGCACGCGGACCTACGGCCAGCGCCTGCCGGCCGGCGGCTACGGCTACCTGCGGACGCGGGACGGGACCCGTCTGGCGATCGACGTACGGCTGCCGGGCCCGGTGGCCGACGGTCCGTACCCGACCCTGGTGGAGTACGCCGGCTACGGCTACGCCGACCCGGCGGGGGCGCAGAGCGGGATCAGCGCGATCGCCAACCTGCTCGGGTTCGCGGTGGTCGACGTGAACATGCGCGGCACGGGCTGCTCCGGGGGGTCCTACGACTACTTCGAGCGGCTGCAGAGCCTCGACGGCTACGACGTGATCGAGACCGTCGCCCGTCAGCACTGGGTGCTCGGCCATCGCGTCGGGATGCTCGGCATCTCCTACGGCGCCATCAGCCAGCTGTTCGTCGGCGCCACCGACCCGCCGCATCTGGCGGCGATCGCGCCCCTGTCCACGATCGACAACACCGCGACGACGCTGTATCCCGGCGGCATCCTCAACACCGGGTTCGCCCTGGCCTGGGGTGAGGAGCGGGTCCACGACGCCCTGCCCGCGTCGAGGACCGGCGGCCAGCCCTGGGCATTTCAGCGCATCAAGGGCGGCGATCGGACCTGTAAGGCGAATCAGGTCCTGCACGGCGAGGCGCCGAACCTGATCGCCAAGGTGCGCGCCAACCGCTACGAGGTGCCGGCGGTGACCAACCCGCTCGCCCCGATCACGTTCGTGCACAAGATCCGGGTTCCCGTGTACTTGGCTTGCCAGTGGACCGACGAGCAGACCGGCGCCCACTGCGCCGACCTCGCGCAGCACTTCTCCGGCACCGGGCGCAAGTGGTTCACGTTCACCAACGGCAACCACATCGACTCGCTGGACCCGGACACGTTTGACCGCTGGTACGACTTCCTGGAGCTGTACGTGGCGCATCGCCCCCCGCATCTGTCGCCGACCGTGGCGCAGCTGGCCCCGACGGTGTTCGCGTCGGCGATGGGCGTCGACCACGTCACGCTGCCCTCGGACCCGATTCAGTCCGAGCCGACGTATGCGGCCGCGCTGGCGGCGTTCCAGAGCCTGAAGCCGGTCCGGGTCCTGTTCGACTCGGGCGCCGGCTCAGCGAACCCCGGGGCGCCGTATCCCGCGTTCGAGCAGTCGTTCACCCGCTTTCCGATCCCCGGAACCCAGGCGCAGTCGTGGTATCTGAACGATTCCGGCACGCTGAGCGCCGCTCGGCCGAGCGCCGGCGCCAGCGATCGGTTCACCTGGAACCCGCGGGCGCGCACCGCCACCAGCTTCACCGGGGACACCGGCGGCGGTCCCGGTGGCCTGTGGACGGCCACCCCCATATATCACTGGCAGCAGAACCCGGCCGGCACCGCCGCGTCCTACGTGAGCGCGCCGCTGAGCGCCGACACGGTCGTCATCGGGGGCGGAGCCGTGCAGCTGTGGCTCAAGGCGTCGACGCCAAGCGTCGACCTCCAGGTCACGGTCTCCGAGGTCCGTCCCGACGGCCACGAGACATTTGTGCAGAACGGCTGGCTGCGGGCGTCGGAGCGCACGCTCGATCCTGCCCAGAGCACGCTGCTGGAACCGGTGCTCAGCCTCCGCCGCGCCGACGCCGCGCCGCTGCCGGCCGGTCGCTACACCGAGGTGACGGTGCCGCTGTACTACGAGGGACACGCCTATCGGCGCGGCTCCCGGATCCGGGTGACGATCGAGGCGCCGGGCGGTGATCAGCCGGTATGGGGGTTCGCGGAGACCAATCCGCGGGGGACCGCCACGGTCACGATCGCCCACTCGGCCACGATGCCGTCACGGCTGATCCTGCCGGTCGTGCCCGGCGTGAGCGTGCCGACCGGCCTGCCGCCGTGCCCCGGTTTGCGGGGGGAGCCCTGCCGGGCCTACGTGCCGTACACGAACCGCTCGTCCTCACTGCACTGACGCCGCTTGCGGGTGCGCTTGTGCGCAGTCTTAACCTCGGGTCAGGACCAGCCAGTAGGATCGATGCCTCGTCATGGCACTCGACACCCCGACAGCGGTCGCCCCGCCTCCGCCGTCCGAGACGCCCTGCGTCCCCTTCGCCGCCGCTGATGCGCCGGCGCTGAGCACCGCCGGTGAGGTGCGCGCCGTCAAGATGCCGCTCGTCGATCGCGTGGCCAGCGCGGTCGTCACCGGAGCGCCGCCGATCCTCGTGCTGCTCGGCATGTGGTTCGGCTGGAGCCACGGCCTGCTCGTCTGGCAGGACCTGCTCGTGCTGGCGATCTTCTACATGGTCATCGGCTCGGGCATCACCGTCGGGTTTCACCGGCTGCTCACCCATCGCAGCTTCAAGTGCCACCGCCTGACGCGGGCGATCTTCGCTGCGCTGGGCTCCGCCGCCGCCGAGGGCCCGGTGATCGACTGGGTCGCCACCCACCGCAAGCACCACCAGTTCTCCGACGAGAGCGGCGATCCGCATAGCCCGCATCTCGACCACCGCGAGGGCTGGCGCGGCCAGGTGTGGGGTCTGGTCCACGCCCACGTCGGCTGGGTGTTCTCCGACATGGAGGTCGCCGACGAGACCCGCTACGCCAAGGATCTGCTCGCGGATCCGTGGCTGCGCTTCGTCGACCGGACGTTCGTCCTCTGGGTCGCTGTTGGGCTGGCCGCCGCCTTCGGGCTCGGCGTGGCGCTCACCGGGACCGTCAGCGGCGGCCTGACCGCGCTGCTGTGGGGTGGCGCCGCGCGGATCTTCTTCATGCACCACGCCACCTTCAGCATCAACTCGGTGTGCCACTACTTCGGTCGCAGCGACTACGACACCGGCGACGAGTCCCGCAACGTGTTCTGGCTGGCGATCCCCACCTGGGGCGAGGCCTGGCACAACAACCATCACGCGTTCCCCACCTCCTACCGGCACGGCCTCGAGCGGTGGCAGCTCGATCCCTCGGCGGGAATTATCCGGCTGCTCGAGATGAGCGGCCTGGCCTGGGACGTCGTCCGGGTCGACCCGGCGCGCAAGGCGCGCCGGCTCGCGTCGCAGTCCTCGTAGCCGCCGGCCGAGATCGGCGCACGCCGGCCAGTCGCGGATCCAGGCTAACCTCCGCGGCCGGTTTGGCATTCGCACGCACCGCACCCCTGCGCCGCGAGATCGCGGCCGCGCTCCCGCAGCGCCCGTTCGCGCTCCGTTTCTGGGACGGGACGGTCGTCGACGCGACGCAACCGGACGCGCCGACGTTCAGCTTCCGCTCGCCCGAGGCGCTGGCCCACGTGATCCGGGCGCCGGGTGAGCTCGGCCTCGGCCGCGCGTACGTGCTCGGTCTGATCGAGACCGACGACATCGAGAAGTCGCTGCGGGTCGTGGACACGTTCGAGGCGCCGCGCGTGTCGCCGGCGCAGATGGCCAGG
>DATCFW010000563.1:0-2991 GCA_036509295.1 Solirubrobacteraceae bacterium
GCGAGCACATCGCGCTGGGAACGAACACCGATCCCTACCAGTGGGTCGAGGGCCGCTACAAGCTGATGCCGGGGATCTGGCAGGCGATGATCGATGCTCGCAACCCCGGATCGATCCTCACCAAGTCGCCGCTGTTGCTGCGAGATCTGGCGCTGATGAAGGAGCTGGCGTCGCGGGCGGACTTCAGCGCCGCGCTGTCGGTGCCGACGATCGACGAGTGGGCGTGGCGGGCCACCGAGCCGCACACGCCGAATCCGCGGGCGCGGCTGGAGGCGGTGGCCGAGCTGACGCGGGCGGGGATCCGGACGGGCGTGCTGGTCGCGCCGCTGATGCCGGGGATCAACGACGATCCCGTGCAGGTGGCGAAGATCCTCGAGCTCGCCACGGAGGCCGGTGCCGCCTATGTGAGCGGCATCGCGCTGCACCTGCGGGGGGAGGTCCGCGGTCTGTTCATGGAGTGGCTGGCGGAGCATCGTCCCGACCTGCTGCCGCGCTATCGTGACCTCTACCGCCGTGGCGCGTATGCGCCCCAGCGGGAGCGCAGGCGTCTGGCCGGGCTGATCAACGGCCCGGATCTGGCGCCCACGGAGCGGGGCAGAGCCGTCTCCATTCAGGCCGTTCCGTCGCCGCCTCCAGCGCGCCAGCCGACGCAGGAGTCACTATTCGAGGTTCACTCGACGTGAAACCGCCGACGGCGAGCGGCACCACGTCAGGAACAGCCCACAACCAACTGTCAAGGAACCATGCCGAGGCAACTGAGGCCACGCCGGAAAGATCTCAATCTCGACCGCATGTTCGAGACCCGCAGCGACGCTTGGGCGAAGGTCGGGCTGTCGTTCGACGTCAACGAGAAGCAGGTGAAGCGGGCCCAGCGCCAAGCGCTCGGGTTCTTCATTCTCTTGATTGCCGTCGACGTCGGGTCCCACATCCTGCTCGACGTCAGCCATCTCGTGTACTGCGGGCGCAGGTTAGGAACCTGTGATATCTCGCTCCTGCACAAATGGAACGTCAACTGGCTGACGACGCCGGTCCGGATCCTCGCCGTGATCGCCGTCGTCGCATTCGGCTGGGGGCTGGCGCGGGCGATCGGTCGTTTCGTCGGCCCGACGTTCATGCGTCGCATGGATCCCGCCACGGCGGGCACGTTCGGGTTCCTCACCCGGTTGCTGACGATGGGGATCGCGCTCATTCTCGCTCTGGGCGTCGCCGGCGCGTCGCTGCAATCCCTCGCCGTCGGCGGCGCGTTCACCGCCGTCGTCATCGGTCTCGCGGCGCAGCAGACGCTGGGCAACGTGATCGCCGGGATGGTGCTGCTCAGCGCCCGGCCCTTCCGGGTCGGGGAACGCGTGCGTCTGCAGGCCGGGGCCCTCGGCGGCACGATCGAGGGGATCGTCAGCTCGCTGGGGCTCCTGTACACAACCCTCACCCGTGGTGCCGATCAGATCATGATCCCCAATAACGGGGTGCTGGCCGCGGTCGTCGTGCCGGTCCGCGAACCGGACTCCGTCGACGTCAAGGTCCGCCTCACCTCCGGCGTCCGTCCCAGCCAGGTGCAGGCGATCCTCGACCAGGAGATCTCCACGCCCACCCGCAACCCGGCCTCCGTGCTGTTGGAGGAGGTCGACGGCGATGACGTCGTCATCCGCGTGCAGGCGACGCCGGAACTGCCCCACGACGGGGCCAAGCTCGCCGACGAGATCATGGTGGCGCTCTCCTCGGTCACCGGAGAGCACGCGACCGCCGAGGTTCCGCGCTGACCGCGCCCGCCGCTGACGCTCGTCAGCGCTGACCGACCCGGGCCCGACGCTCAGCGCTGATCGCGCTGTCGGTCGGACATGTCCCGGGCGATCCGGTCTGAGCCGAGCCGGCGACTGGCCGCGGCCGCGAGCTCCGGGGCGACCGAGGCGAACGCCGCCCCGGCGCGCAGGCTGAGCGGCGCGACGTCGACCTCGGCGCGATCCTGCTCGATCGCCTTGACGACCGCGGCGGCGACGTCCTGCGGGGACCTCGTGCCAATACCCGCAGGGAGGGTGACGCCGGCGGTGGCGAACATCCCGGCATCGCTGATGAAGCCCGGCGAGACGATCGACACCCCGACGTCGTGGGATCGCAGATCGGCCCGCAGCCCGAGCGCGAAGCCGCGTAGCCCGAACTTCGTCGCCGAGTAGATCGACGACGCCGGAGACGCCGCCTTGCCTGACAGCGACGCGATGAACACCAGTTGGCCGCGGCGCCGGGCGCTCATCGCCGGCGCCACGGCCCGGGCCAGCGCGATCGGGGCCCGCAGGTTCACGTCGAGCATCCGGTCGATCTGCTCCGGGGTCAACTCCACCAGGAGACCGCTCGCCGGCAGCGCGGCGTTGGCGATCACCACATCCACGTCGGCGGCGACGGCCTCGGTGGCCAGCCGGTCGACGTCGGCCCGGTCGGCCAGATCGGCCACGATCGTCGCCGCGCCGAACGCGCCGGCGATCCGCTCGAGCGCCTCCGGGCGGCGCCCGCTCAGGATCAACCGGGCGCCGCGAGCCGCCAGCGTCTCGGCGATCGCCTGCCCGATCCCGCCGGTGGCGCCGGTCAGCAACACGGTGCTGCCGGCGAGCGTGATCCTCGAGTGCGAGCTGGCCACCCGCCGCAGTGTAAGCCGTGATCTCAGTGGCCCCCGGGCTGAGGGGAGGCGGCCGCCCTCAGCCCGGGAATACGGCGATCGTCGCCGTGAACCCGTGCACGAAGCTGCGCCCGCCGACCGGCCCGATCTCCCCGGCGGCGAAGAAGCCTGCGGCCGGCGCTTGGCCCAGCTCCTGCGCCACCGCCGCCGCGTCGTGATCGCAGTCCCCGAACATCTGCTGCCCGCGGCCGTTGCAGGAGAACACGAGTGCTCCCGCCGGTGGCCGGCCGCCGATCGCCGCCGCCCGGACGCGCAGTTCGCGACGCAGGTCCGCGTCGGCCGAGCGCGCGTCGCGGACATGCAGCCGCACGACCTGGCCGGTCGCG
>DATCFW010000564.1:0-9455 GCA_036509295.1 Solirubrobacteraceae bacterium
AGGGCCGCCAGCAGCAGCAGCGGATCGAGCAGCGGGACGGTCCGTGCCCGCGGCACGGCAGACTCATCGACGGGCTGGATCGGCGTGGCGCTCATAGCGTCGTCGAGGTCCCGGCCACGTACTTGCCGGCTTTGCCGAAGAACCACTGCGACAGGATCTGGCGGGCCACCGGCGCGGCGGCGATGTCACCGAACCCGCCCTTCTCGACGTGGACGACGACGACGATCGGCTTGCTGGTGGCGGTCGCCGGCACGAAGCACGCATACCACGCGTAATCCGGCTGGTTGGTGTACTGCGCGGTCCCGGTCTTGCCGTACACCTGCTCAGGGAAATTGCCCATCACGTCATACGAGGTGCCGCCGGGCAACGAGGCCGCCTCGCGCAGGCCCTGACGGATCGTCTCCAGGTACAACGGGTTGACCCCGAGCTTGCGCGGGGGCGGCGAGCTGATCGTCTGCAGCACGGTGCCATCGGGGCTCTGGACGTCGAGACCGAGGTGCGGGCGCACGATGTAGCCGTTGTTGGCCACCGCCGAGTAGGCCACTGCCAGCTGCAGCGGGGTCACCTGGACGTCGCCCTGCCCGACGGCGAGGCTCTCGTTGTCCCCGATCGACCACGGCCGGTTGGTGCCGTCGGCGATCCCGCACCCACCCGGCGCGTGCTTGGGACTGCGGCGGTACCCCTTGAGCTTGCGTCGCGACAGGGTGTGACCGTTGGTGTACCGATACGGGCCGGTCGCGCTGTCGCATTGCGCTTCGAGCGTGTTGCGGTTCGCCCGCCAGGCCGGCGACGGCAGCGTCCCGTTGACCTCGGCGGGCAGGTCGATCCCGGTGTAACGGCCGATCCCATACTTGTCGGCCCAGGTGTCGAGCGGCCCGCCGTTGGGGTGCGTCGCCGGGTCGGCCGAGTTGGTGAGCGCACCGAGGTTGTAGAAGAAGTCGTCGGACGAGACCCGCAACGCGTTGACGAGGTTCAACGAGCCGTCCACCGCGTGGCCGGAGTTGTGGCGGCACTGCTGGGCGCCGCCGGTGCCGACGCAGAACTGACCGGTGTCGTCGAACATGCTGTCAATCGACCACTGCCCGCTCTGCAACGCGGCGGTGGCCGTGATCGGCTTGAACGTCGAGCCGGTCGGCCCCGCGCTCTGGATCGCCCGGTCCAGCAGCGGATCTCCGTTGTTGGGATTGATCAACTGGTCGTACTTGGCCTGGGTGAGGTTGCCGGTGAACACCGACGGGTCGTAGCTGGGAAGCGATCCCATGGCGTAGACCGCGCCGGTGTCGGGATTCATCGCCACGAACGCGCCGCCGGGCGACGCGTTGTCGCTCATCGACTGCTGGAGCGCCTGCTCGCCGACCCGTTGCAGCTTGGCGTCGAGCGACAGCTTGAGGTTGTGCCCCTGCAGGGGACTCTTGGTGCTCAGATCCTCGGTGGGCTGGCCGAACGCGTTGATCTGCACCTTCTGGTAGCCGGGCTTGCCGAGCAGGAAGCTGTCGTACTCGGACTCCAGCCCCGATTGACCGATGGTCGAATCACGCGGGACCCCCTGGTACGTCCGCTCGGCGAGCTCGGGGGTGGTGATCGGGCCGACGGAGCCGAGAACCTGGGCGGCCAGCGTGGTGAACGGATAGTGGGTGATGTAGACGCGCTGTACCTGAACGCCGGGGAACTCGTCCTGGCGCTCGGCGATGTAGGCCTGCATGTACTTGTTCACGACCGATCCCTTACGCACGGTGACGTCGGCGTAGGAGCTGAGCGTCAGCTGGGATCCCACGTCGCAGGCGACCGGTGATAGCCGGAACACGTTCGGCGCCTTCATGTGCAGCTGGCAGCTGATGCGATTGGTCGACATGCCGAGCACGTGGGCGAGGCGGTTGTAGAGCACCGCGTCGGGGCGGGGTGGGTGCTCGAGCTGTGCGATGTTGGTCAGGCTCACCGGCACCGGCAGGTCCGGCGGAGAGATCTGGACCGCCAGGGCCCGCGTGCTGTTCACCAGCGCCGTTCCGGTGTCATCCAGGATCTCCCCCCGCGGAGCCGCGATCCCGATCTCCCGCGTCTGGTTGGTCTGCGCCGCGGCGAGGTACTGCTGGCCGGAGAGCACCTGCAGGAACCACAGCCGAAAGAAGATGATCGCGAACATCCCCAGGGCCACGCTGCCGATGATCGCCACTCGCAGGGCGAGCTGCGGGGTCAACGGCGGCCGGCGATCCTCGGGCGGGCCGATCACGATCGACTCCCCCGGGGGAGCTGGCCGAGCCGCTGCGACGGGCTCTGCAGCGGGCTGAGGCCACCAGTGGTGTAGGCCCGGCGGCGTCGCCGCCGGGGATCGTCGGGCAGGGCGGGCTGGATGATGCGCCGCACGAGCGCGTAGACCGGGAGCGCGATGAGCGTGTTGACGAGCACCGTGATGAAGATCTGCTGGACGAGGAGCAGGCTGACCGGGGAGTCGACGCCGAGCAGGAACTGGATCAGGGTCATCCCGATCTGCGCCACGGCGGTGGCCGCGGCGCCGACGGCGAGCGGGACGAGTCCGTGCGCGGGATCTCGCAGCTCGCGCAGCCGCCCCGACCAGTAGCCGATCGCGATGTACAGCAGCGAGGTGATGCCGAGCGTCTGAACGAGCACGGTGTCGACGAGCAGCCCGGTGGCGAAGCCGACGACCGCTCCGGTCATCGAGCCCGCCAGCAGTCCCACCGCCATGACCATCAGCGGCGTGAGGTCGGCGCTGACCCCGAAGATCGAGATCTGGGCGACGCCGGCCTCCTGGATGATGACCGTGAGCAGCGCGAGCAGGGCGAGGCGGAGGACGAGCTTCGGAGACAGGTCGCTCATGGCACCTGGGCCCGCTCGTTGCCGGCGTGCGGTTTGGTGAGGATCTGGACGGAGTCGAAGTGCCGCAGGTCGGCGTCGGGGGTGACCGGGACCTCGTTGTTGTTCAGGAGCTGGTTGGCGAAGTTGACGTTGGGGATCTTGCCGATCGGCAGCCCAGCCGGATACAGCGAGGCCAGCTGCGAGTTCGACGGCGATCGGAAGCCCGAGGTCACCACCTGATCGCCGGCCTGGATGTTGGCGTTGCTGGGCAGATCCTGGAGCAGCAGCTGGTTGGGACCGCCGACCGAGGGCGCGAGGATGCCGTCATCGGAGTTCTGATCGATGATCTGGGCGCCGACGGCGAAGCTGTTATCGGTGATCAGGGTGACGAACGACACCGACGGGTCGACGGTGGTGATGTCCCCGACGAGCGCCCCGTCGGCGAGCACCGGGTCGCCCGCGACGACACCCGCGCCGGAGCCGGCGTCCACCTCGACGTGCTGATACCACACGTTCGGGTCGCGTTCAATGACGTTGGCGCCCACCGAGCCGAAGTTGGCGATACCGATGTTCTGATCGAGGCCGACCTCGCGGCGCAGCTGTGCGTTCTGGGCCGCGGCGGTCTTCAGCGTGTCGACCTGGTAGGTGAGCTGGTTGACCTCTTGGCGCAGGTGGTCGACCTTGGATTTGGCCCGCAGCGTGTCCGAGACCCAGTTGGCCACGTCGCGCACCGGGGACAGCACCTTGCTGGCCCCGGTCTGGACCGGCGACAGGACCTGGACGATCCCGCGCTGCACGGAGTGCAGCGGGCTGCTCGGCGACTCGCCGAAATATGCCGTCAGCAGGATCAGGGAGACTGCGACCAGCAGCGCGAGCACTGCTCTGCGCCGGCGTACCTGTTTGTCATGCACGGATTCCGTGTCTCCAAATTGCTCAGCATGCGCCGGTCCTCAAAAGCTAGTACCGACGGCGCCGGTTACGTGAATTCTTGCTCGACCGGTGGATCGCCTCGAACTCCTCGAGGGACCGGCCCGATCCGACCGCGACGCACGTCAGCGGAGATTCCGCCAGGTGCGCGGGCATCTGCGTCTCATGGCGCAGGCGCTCCTCGATGCCCTGTAGCAGCGAACCTCCTCCGGCCAGCATGATGCCACGATCCATGATGTCGGAGGCGAGCTCCGGCGGTGTGCGGTCCAACGTCTGCTTGACGGCATCGATGATCTGGGACACCGGCTCCTCCAGTGCCCCGCGGATCTCCTCGCTGGTGAGGATGACGGTCTTGGGCAGGCCTGAGACCATATCGCGGCCCCGGATCTCCGCCTGGACCTCCTCGGGCAACTTGTACGCCGAGCCGATCTCCAGCTTGAGCTCCTCGGCCGTCTGCTGACCGATGAGGAGCTTGTACTCGCGCTTGACGTAGTTGATGATCGCCTCGTCGAGCTCGTCGCCGCCCACTCGGATCGACTGCGAGACGACGATCCCGCCGAGCGAGATCACCGCCACCTCGCTGGTGCCGCCACCGATGTCGACGACCATCGAGCCGGTCGGCTCGCCCACCGGCAGGCCGGCGCCGATCGCCGCGGCCATCGGCTCCTCGATCAGGTAGGCCTGGCGCGCTCCGGCCGACAGGCACGCCTCCTCCACCGCGCGCTTCTCGACCCCGGTCACTCCGCTGGGCACGCAGACGACCACGCGGGGATGAGCCCAGCGGTTCTGATGAACCTTCTGGATGAAGTGGCGGAGCATCTCCTCGGTGACCTCGAAGTCGGCGATCACCCCGTCCTTGAGGGGGCGGATGGCCGAGATCGTCCCCGGCGTGCGGCCCAGCATGCGCTTGGCCTCGATGCCGACGGCATGGACCTCACCGGTCCGGGAGTCCACCGCCACCACGCTGGGCTCGGACAGGACGATGCCCCGTCCGCGGACGTACACGAGGGTATTGGCGGTGCCCAGGTCAACCGCCATGTCGCGGCCGCCGAAACCGGTCAGATACGTGAAGAAGCCCATGATGTAGAGGTACGGGGAAGCGGTGGGCGAAGCGGCGAGTTGCAGACCGACCCTCCGGTTAGCCAGCTCCGTCCGAACCTCAGTGTATCGAAGAGAATCCGACCGGCGGGGCCGGCGGACGCCGCTAACGGCGAAAAAACCCTGGAAAATCGGTCCACGGGTTTTACCGGGCGATTGGGCGCAAACCTGCAGCGCCGAGCGCGCGTCGATCCTGGCCCATCAGCCGGGCGCTAGCCACGGCGCCAGGTCCAGCAGCGTGGAGATCGGCAGGCCGACAACGCTCAGGTAGTCGCCCTCGATCCGCTGCACCAGCGTCGCGCCGATTCCCTGAATGGCGTACCCGCCGGCCCGGCCGCGCCACTCGCCGGTGGCGACATAGGCGCCGATCGCCGCCGCGCCCAGCGCGCGGAACTGCACCACCGTCTCCGCCGCCGCCGTCCGGATCCGGTCGGGCTCGATCAGGCAGACGCCGCTGAGGACGATGTGGCGCCGGCCGGCCAGCGCGGACAGCATCTCGGCGGCGTGACCGGCGTCGCGAGGCTTGCCGTACATCGGTCCCCCCCGCCCCAGCGTGACCACGGTGTCGACGCCGAGAATCGGCGGGCTCCCCGCCCCGGCGCGGCGGGCCACCGCCGCCGCCTTGCGATGGGCGTTCTCGAGCACCACCTCGGCCGGCGGCCCATCCTCCAGCTCCTCGGCGTCCGAGGGCCGAACCTCGAACAACACCCCGATCTGCTCCAGGATCGCCCGGCGCTGAGGCGAGGCCGAGGCCAATATCAGTTGCAGTGGGATCGCCTCAGCGCCTGGAATCGGACCCACCGACCCAGGCGGAGGCCAGGATCAGCCGCGGCACGGCCACGAGCCCCGACTACGCCAGATCGGGGAAGAACAGCCCGATCTCGCGGGCCGCGGACGCCGGCGCGTCGGAACCGTGGACCATGTTCTGGCCGACGGCAACGGCGTAGTCGCCCCGAATCGAGCCGGTGGTGGCGTCGAGCGGATTGGTCGCTCCGATCACCTGGCGAGCCGCGACGATCGCCGAGTCGCCCTCGAGCACGAGCGCGACGAGCGGCCCGGAGGTGATGAACGTGACCAGCTCCTCGTAGAACGGCTTGCCCTCGTGCTCGGCGTAGTGCTGGGAGGCGAGCTTCCGGCTGATGGTCCTCAGCTCGAGCGCCACCAGGCGCAGTCCCTTGCGCTCGAACCGGGCGATGATCTCCCCAGTCAGGTTGCGGGCGAAGGCGTCGGGCTTGACGAGGATGAGCGTGCGCTCCACGGCGGTGGTCTCCTTAGGGTTCATAGGGAAATTAGTGGCGGAATTTGACGAGTAGCTGGGCGTGGCTGGCGGGTGGCGGCGAACCAAGTCGTACTGGTGGTCCGGCGGGTTCGCCGCCGCCCGCCAGGCGCGTCCAGATGCCGTCAAAGCCGTCAGTAATTTTGCTATGGACCCTCAGACTCGGGAGTGAGGGTTTCAGGTGGTCGACGGCTGCTCGGCGGCGGGCTCTGAGCTTTCGAGCCGCCGGCGCTGCCGACGCGGAGTCGGAGCCGGAACCCCGATCTCGGCTTCGCAGAAGGGGCAGACCTTCCACGTGGGATCAAGCGGCCGGCCACACGCGTGGCACGGATCCTTGAGCTTGCGCATGCAGTTCGGGCAGCGCAGGTAATCCTTCTCCACCTCGAAGTCGCAGTGCGGACAGAGGTGGTATCCGAGCTCGGCCAGCCGCGCCTCCGCGGCCTGCATCTCCAGTTCGCGCTCGCGGACGTCGTCCAGGTACTCCGGCGGCCGGACGATCATGTAGACGATCGTGCCGACGTAGGGGAACAGCGACGCCAGGGTGGCGGTGCCGATCAGCAGCGGATCGGCGATCCGGCGGCGGGCGTCGGCGTAGGTCCAGAACACGAGCGCGAGCCAGATCACGACCAAGAACAGGATCACCAGCTCAACGGCGAGTTTCAGCGCGCTGTTGTGAATCCCGAAGATCGCGTAAGGCAACATTGAGGTGGCGAGTGTAGTGGGCACCGCAAATGGTGGCGCCCCTATCAATACGCCGTCAAGTACCTGGTTCCTTGTCGGCAATCGCTGGTCCGAGCTCGCTGGGAACGGTTCGGCCTCACAGAAAGGCGCGTCCGAACAGGTACCCGACCCCGAAGAAGACGAGGATCACAACCGCGACGGCCAGCGCCACCAGGCCGATCATGGCCAGGAACCGGGGCTGATCGTCGTCGTCGTCGTTCACAGCCGTATGGTGAAGGAACCGGCGGGCGCGAAGCGGGCGCGGAGCGTCACAGGACGGAGGCGCGCTCACGGCGCCCGGAGGACAGGAGGTCGGCGATCAGGTACAGCGACCCGGTCGCGATCACCACGCCTTGGGCTCCGGCCAGCTCGCGGGCACGGGCCAGGGCCCGGTGCGGATCGGGCACGATCTCGGCCGGTGGACCGGCGACCTGCCGGGCGAGGGACTGAAGAGTGGGTGGCGGCAACGCCCGTGGATTCTGACTGCTGGTGAGGATCAGCGCATTGATCCCGACCCCGCCCGCCCACAGCGCGGCGAGCATCCCGGCGGCATCCTTGTCGTCCAGGATCGAGACGACGGCCACGACGGTCTCGTGACCGGTCACCAGCTCGGGCAGCGATTCGGCGAGCGCTCGCATTCCGTCGGGGTTGTGGGCGCCGTCGATCAGGGTCAACGGATCGTCGTCGATCCGCTGCAGACGGCCGGGCACGCGCACCTCGTGCGCCACCGCGGCCACCGCGGCGTCGTCGAGCCGGCCGAGGTACACCTCGGCGGCGGCCCGCGCCAGGGCGAAGTTCCGGCGCTGAAAGGTTCCCGAGGCGCCCACGGCGACCCCCGGATCCGAGCCGGCCTGGATGATCTTCGCGTCGCGCTGCGCGCAGACCCGCTCGGCCACCGCAATCACGTCGGGGTCCAGCCCGGCTCCGAGCACGAGGGTGGCCCCCGGCTGGACCACGTCGAGCTTCTCGCCGGCGATGTCGGTGAGGGTCGGCCCCAGCCACCGGGTGTGCTCGAGCCCGACGCTGGTGAGGACCTGGACCTTGGACGGGATCACATTGGTCGCGTCGTAGCGGCCGCCGAGCCCGGCCTCGATCACCGCCACCTGCACCCGCTTGGCGGCGAGCTCGGAGTAGGCGGCGGCGGTGAGCGCCTCGAACTGGGTGACGCGATCATCCGCCTCCAGCGACCGGTCGACGAGCTCCGCGGCCTGGGCGGCCCGCGCGACCGCGGCACCGAACTCGTCGGGACCGAGATCCTGGTTGTCGATGCGAATGCGCTCGCCGAAGGAGGTCAGGTGCGGCGAGAGATAGGCCCCGGTGCGCAGTCCGTGACGGGCGAGGATCGCCGCGATCATGCGCGTGGTCGAAGATTTCCCGTTGGTGCCGACGACGTGAATTGACTCAAACCGGCGCTCGGGATGGTGCAGCGCGGTCATCAGGCGGCGCATCCGATCCAGTCCGAATCGCATGCCGAACAGCTCGAGCGAAAGCAGGTAGCGCTCTGCCTCGGGTCCGGTCACAGCGCGTCCAGCTCCCCGCGCAGCCGGGTGAGCTTGTCGCGCTCGGCCTGAACCACCGCCGGCGGCGCCTTGGCGACGAATCCCGGGTTGGCGAGCTTGCGCTCGGCGCGCTCGATCTCGGCGCCGAGCTGGTCGCGGCGAGCCTGGAGCCGCGCCTGCGCATCCGTGGCGTCGACCTCGGGGCTGGCGAACACCTGCACCCGCCCATTCGGGATCGACACCGCGGCCACCGGCTCGCCGTCGTCGACCCCGCCACCGAAGTCGACGCGTGCCAGTCGGCCGATGTGGGCCAGCGTGTCGTCGTAGCCGGGCGCTTGGAGCGTCGCGGCGAGCACCGCCCCGGCCTCGATCTTGTTGACGTTGCGCCAGCGCCGCAGCTCCTGGATCGCCGCGATGGCGCGCTGGACCGCGGCCTCGGCATCGCCATCGCCATCGCCGGTCTCCGCGGCCGGCCCCGGAGGGCTGACACGAGCCGCCAGCAGCCCCTCGGCCCCCGGGATGTGGGAGTAGATCTCCTCGGTCTCAAACGGGATCAGCGGGTGGGCGAGAGCGACCGTCTCGGTGAGCACGTGCAACAGCGTCGCCGACAGCTCAGGCTCGCCGGCCCGCAGGCGGGGCTTGACCAGCTCCAGGTACCAGTCGCACAGCTCGCCGTAGACGAAGTCGTACAGCCCGAGGGCGGCGTGGGAGAAGTCGAAACGGTCGATCGCCCCGGCCAACTCGGCCCGCGCCCGGGCCAGGCGCGAGAGGATCCAGCGGTCCTCGACCGAGGTGGGGGTGGCGGCCGGACGAGCATCGTCGCCCACCCCGAGCAGAATGAGCCGAGCGGCGTTCCACAGCTTATTGGTGAGCTGCTGACCCTGAGCGACCTTGTCCTCGCTGAACCGCACGTCCTGACCGGAGGACATCGCCAGCAGCCCCCAGCGGACCGCGTCGGCGCCGTAGGCCGGAAACTCCCCGGGAGCCGAGGAGCCCTCGGCGAACACCGGCGGCCGCGGCCCGCCGCCGATCAGGTCGAGCGGGTCGATCCCGGTTCCCAGCGACTTGGACATCCGCCGTCCGTCGGGCGCCTGGCTGATCGCGGTGATGTGGACATCGGAGAA
>DATCFW010000565.1:0-7788 GCA_036509295.1 Solirubrobacteraceae bacterium
ACTCGCTCAAAGCCCGACCCTTCGTCGATGACCTCGGCACGCAGCCGGTCGTCATCTACGTCCACTCGGAGCGTGATCTTGCCCTGACCGTGGACTACGGCGTTGGTTCCGAGTTCGCTCACAAGCAGCTTGCCTGGGTCACTCCCGCCTGCCGCCGATGACTCGTCGAGCAGACGACGCGCGTGACTTGAAGCACTCGGGTCTCGCGGCAACTCGGTCTCTAACGAAACGCCCACGACTGGTTCCTCTCGGCAGGCCCGGTAGCTACAACCACGCTGTGCCAACCCAGGCCTAGTTGAGCTACAACCACGCAGTGGCCAGCCATTCGACGCTGCTGTGGGGACACTGGCTCGACATGCGATGCCGCTGCCGAACGCTCATCCGAGGTTCTCGGCAGGCGCTTCGGACTGGATTCGTGGTGTCGCGATTCGCTGAGGCAGTGGACGGACACAGCGCACGCAGCCCCACCATCTTCGCAACGTCATCGACGAGGACGCCGCCTTCCGCATGCTGCGCCACCAGTCCCACACCAGCAACCGCAAAATCATCGAGCTAGCCAGCGCGGTGATCGACGGACACCTCCTCCTCCGCACCCAGCCCAAAGACCCAACCCAAGCCTGAGCACCCGGATACGGGCAGACACAACCACCTTGCCTTCGGCATCGCGGTCGCTCGTAGGCGGCTCGCGGACCGCGACACCGCCCAGGCTTCGACCGACTCAGTCGACCGGACAGTCAGCCGCGTCCCAAACGAGCGCGCAGCGGCCACGTCGATTGCGTGATCGATCCCCGGCGTGTGACGCCGAACTCCCTCCGCTCGCGCCCGTGGGACCTGCTTTTCACCCCCGGCGAGGCTCGGCGGTCATCGTGCGGAGACCTCGTGAGCGCGGCGAGCAGGGGGCCGCCGACTCCGGGCCGCCAGCGGCTGCCGCCGGCCGTGCTCGTGGCGAGTTGCGGGTGCGACCCGCCTCCGGGGCCTGCCCTGCTTTTGCCTCGGCGCGGGTAGCGAGGATCCGCTTCGGACGCGGCCCGGTGTGACCGGATTGCACCGGTTGTGACGATCGTGCTGCCGGTCGGCGTGGTTGCTGCCGCCGGAAATCGAGCCCGTCGAGGCGGGAGCCGCCTAGCTGAATGGCTGCCTCTCCTGGGAACGGGTAGCGCTCTCGCGCGCATCGCCGGCTCTTTGGTGGGGGAGGCTGAGGGTTCGCAAGGGTCGGTGCCGGCCTTGGCGAGCGTTCGGGTGGGCTAGGTTAATGCTGGCGCACGGCGGGCTGTCCCACGCGCGCGAGGCCGCAGCCTGGTTCTTCGTTTCGTCCGGAAGCGGTCGGCGATTGCCCAGCCGCCGTAGGCAAGTGCGCCGAGTGTGCCGGTTGCGGTCAGCAGTACGCCGGCGGCGCTGGCGCCGGCTACGCCGGTGGATCCGAGGATCAGGACCATCGCCCCCGTTCCGACTCCGGGGCCGAGCGGCAGCACTCCGAGTGCAGCGACGGCGATCAGGACCGCTGCTGCGTCGAATACGGTGGCGTGGACGCCGGTGGCGTAAAGCATCAGCCAGTTGCGCGCGATCTGCCCGCACACGGCGAGCACCACGAAGATCGCGACGCGTGCGCGGGCGCGCGCTTCGCCGAGCGCGGCGAGACCTTTCCACCATCCGCTCGGGTGGCGCCGGGCCAGCCGGGCGAGCCCCGCAACGACGGCGAGAACCACGCAGAAGGCAACGAGCGGTGTCCACCACGGCAAACTCAGGGGGGCGATGAGCGTGAACGAGAACAGCGTCGCGAGCGCGACTTCCATTAGCACGATCGGTATCTCGGTGGCCGCGAGCACCACGGCCTTGGGGGTCTCCCGCGGTGCCTCACGCCGAAGCGACGCGATGCGAGCCGCGAGCCCGAGCTCGCCGTTGACGATGTTGCCGAGGTAGCCAACGCCGGCGGCGCCGTATAGGCGTCGGCGATCGACGGTGGCCCCGGCAGCGTGCACCGAGATATTCCAGGCCTCGGTGCGCGCCAGCAGCGACGCTGTCTGGAGCGCCGCCGCGACCGCCAACGCCCACCACGGCGCGGCCGTCGCGGCACTGGCGAACTGTCCCCATCGGCCGGCGAGAACTAACACGAGCACGCCCACTGCGAGCAGCGTTCCGAGTGCTGTCAGCGGCGTGCGCCGACGAGCGACCAGCGCGCGTAGACGCTGGCCTGCCCTCAGCACGAAGTGATCCGGCTCGTGCGGCGGGCGCTTGTCGACGACATCCTGGTCAGCCATGCTCGGACCGGACATCAATCCGGGCTTGCGGCCCAGTTAAAGACGGTGGAAGAGGGCATCAAAGTGGGGTCGGTCCTCGGACCGGCAACCTGATCTGAGTTCCGTAGGTTTCCTGCCGAGCAGGACGATCCGGAGGTCACGGTGTCCCAGCCGCAGACGCGCGGCCGGTTAGCGCACCCGCGCAACGACGCAGTAAGCCTCACTCCACCGCACAGGGCGCGGTGGAGTGAGAATAAGGTGCAGTCCGACCGGCGTCCGCGTCCGGCGGCTGCTGCGGGCCAATAGAAGCCACGTTCCGCCGCGACTTGCTCGCAGCCGCTAACGGTGCGTTGCGCTCACGACGGAAGCAGCAGCCGTCGATCGGAACGCGGGGTTGGAGCAGATGCGTCTAGACGGAGACTTACTGCGGGGAGCCGAGACCGCCTTTTGAGTAGTAGCCACCGAGCTGGTCGCGATACTTCTGCTCGTGGTAATGCTCGATGAGCTCGGGAGCGTTCTTGATCTGTTCCTTGGTCCGGTTGACGTGAACTACTTCGTCTTCGCTGTTGATCCGGTCGACCACGCCGGCGGGCAGCATGACCTTCTTACCGAAGATCCATGGTCCGGTGTCAACGATCAACCACATGGCGCCGGCCTCGTTGTTGGCGTTGTCGACCTTGCCGATACCTCCATCTATGGCTTCGATCGACCAGCCGGTCAAATCTCGACCGGCGGCAGCCTCGTCGGGATACCCCCAAATCGTTTGCTGATCGGTGCTCACAACCATCACCTTCCTTTTCACTCGTTGATGTCACGGAAGAATCCATTAGCGGCATGCTCGTCTGCCACGACGGGCGCCGAGCCGACGTCGGCGGAGCGAATCCGACGTGTCGGGAATTTGCGGGCCTTGCCTACGCGCGGCGGCCGCGGCGGCGAAAGCCGATTCCGCCGGTCAGCAGTAGGACCAGCAGAACGATGATGACGATTGTGAGCATGTTCACCTTTCGGGTGGGTTGGGTTGCACGAACGCGTGCTTCTACTTTTTGTTGCGGCCGGTGACGGTGTCGGCGACCTTGTCCACGGCGTTCTTGGCAGAGCCTTTGGCCTGGTCGGCGCGCCCTTCGTTCTTGAGGTGTTTGTCTCCGGTCAGCGCGCCGGCAGCTTCTTTGGCGCGACCTTTGGCCTTATCGATGTTCTTGTCGGTCATGGACCCTCCTGGTTGTTGGTTTGCGCGGGGCCGCTCGGGTAGCGCTAGCGGCAGTGGCAGCGGCGAGCACCGCGCGATCTGTCCGCCCTCGAACAGGTAGATGACCGCGGCATTGCGGTCCTTAGCGAGCGCCGCTTGCGCTGGGTTCGATGTCGCGGTCGGCTGGGCCGTTCTCCCGCGCAGGGACGGTTTGCGCGCGGGCGGTCTCGCGTTGGTCGATCAGGTCGTCTCGCTCCCGGCTGGCGGCGGCCGTCTCACGGCGCGATTGCTTGAGGTTGTCGTGGGCGGTTTGTGCGCGGGCGGTCTCGCGTTGGTCGATCAGGTCGTCTCGGTCCCGGCTGGCGGCGGCCGTCTCGCGGCGTGACTGCTTGAGGCTGTGGCGAGCGGTCCTGCCGCGGCGAGAGCTACGGCGCGCACTGGTCAAGAGCAAGCCCAGTGCCAGGGCGGCCACGGCGCCGACCACGATGCCGTAGAGGAAGAGGGTTCCGCTGGAGCCGCTTACGTGGTAGCCGAGTACCGAGAAGCCGTGGGTGAGTGCGTGTGCGCTACCGGTGTTGTGAAGCACACCTGCCACGCCAACGATCGCGGAGGCGACCAGGATGATTAGTGCGAGAACGAGGAACATGACGGACGCTTTCTACGGTGATGCGACCTGAGTCTACGGTGTAGCACTACAGTGTAATGTCATGAATCTGAATGTCAAACCTCCGCCATGGACCGGAGAACGGTCCCGATGACCCCATCCCCTGACGACACGATCCCGGTCGCCGACGTCGACCGGAACGGCAAGCTCACCCGGGACGCGGTGTTGACCACAGCGCTTGCGCTGATCGACCGCGACGGGGCCAATCGGCTATCCATGCGCCGCCTCGCTGGGGTCCTCGACTGTGATCCGATGGCGCTGTACCGGTACGCGTCAAACAAGGCGGCCTTGCTCGACGGGGTCGTCGAGGTCGTGCTCGCCCAGCTCAAAGTAGACCCCAGCGACCCCGACTGGGTCTCGCAGTTGCGCGCTGTCGCCCACCGATACCGCCAACTGGCGCTCGCCCATCCAAACGTTGTCCCGCTGCTCGTCACGCACCCGTTGGCCACCCCGCTGGCGCTACGCCCGCAGGGCACCCTGCGCCCCCTCGAAGACATCCTCACACTGCTCACCCGCGCCGGATTCAGCGCACCCGACGCCCTGCACATCTACCGGGCCCTGTTCGGCTTCCTCCACGGCCACGTTCTCGACGAGCTCCAAGAACTCGTCGAGAACCCCGACGAAACCGACGACCTACTCCGAATGGGCCTGCAACGACTACCGATCGGCGCCTTCCCCCTACTACGCAGCCTCGCCCCAGTCCTGGCCGCCTACGACGGCGCCGCCGAACTCGAACGCGGACTCGACATCCTCCTCGCCGGACTCACCACCACACTGCTCCCCCACGACGAAACCCCGTCCTCCACCACGATGAGATCCACCTAAAACTCGGGGAAGCCACGCGCCGACACACATGATCCGAACCTCGCCCACCCCTATGGCCGATCCTCACTCATTACTCCTGAAGGGCACAAGCACAACAGCGAACCGCCAAAGTAGAGCGTTTTCATGTGCGGCGCGTGTGTTGGGAGCACGGGCGGCGCGTAGCTCGTTCCCCGATCTGCAGGTTCGCGCCGACGAGCATCTCCCGAGTCCGTCCTGTTGTCGAAGACCGCGAAGTAGGACAGAGGCGCGAGCACGAGCGGCCTACGTCACGGAGTCACCGGGCGCGGCCTGGCGACGACGATGGCGAGCCTCCGCGTTGGGACGGGTTGCCGTCAGGACGAGGCCAAACAGGAGATGATCGGCAGCCAGCGCGAGGCGGTCGGCCGGACGCGCACGCTTGGCCTGACTTAGGCCCAAGACGGGCGCGATCCCCAGCTCGAAGCCCAGCCACACCACCAGCCCGTAGACCGGCCCCGCCCAACGTCGGCGACGCCAGTCGCGCGGCAGCGCTCCAAACGCCGCGCCGCCACCCGCACCAAAGGCCCAGTGGGCAGCCTCGATCATCCCGGCGCCGCTGCTTACGCGGCGCCCGGCGTAACAGCGAGCGCATGCCGCGCGCTCGCTGCCGACTGACCGCCTGGGGCGGGGTCTGCTCAACCAGCCCGAGCTCCGTCGTGATCACCCGCATCCCGGTCATCGCCATCGCGCCGATAGCTCCACACGCCGCGCCGCTGAGCACGTCACTCACCACGGGCCTACGTTCGTCTGCCGAGCGGTTAGACGATCCATTCTCGCCGTCCATGCGGGCAGCTTACTCCCGTGCCGGAGTCCCCCAAATGTGCTCCGGAACGCTCAGCTGTCTGCTTGACCTGCGGCGTACGCTGGATACTGGAGGGCATCCGTCGTGATGTCGGCCCCCCGGAGCCTGTCAAGCCCGGTGAGACGCTTTGTGTTCGAATTTAGTGAGCGGCGGCCTCCTTCGTGTCGGCTGGCTTGTTGATCCAGACGGCGGTCGGCAGCTCGGGCGGGACCGGTAGCTTGCGGACGAACCGCTCTGGGTGCCGCTGGTAGGCGGCGTTGAGGACGACGGCGCGGGCGGCGTGGAGTTGCTGCGCCTCGCCATGGTGGACGGCGGCTGGGGTCATCAGCCCGATCCCGGAATGGCGGTGCGCGTGGTTGTACCAGTCGACGAACGCGCGGCAGTGCCGGCGGGCGTGCTGGATGTCGTCGAACCGGGCGGGGAACGCTGGCCGGTACTTCAGGGTCTTGAAACCAGCCTCCGAGTACGGGTTGTCAGACGACGTGTAGGGCCGTGAGTGTGTCTTGGTGACCCCGAGCTCTTCGAGCAGCTCCGCGAGCAGCTTGGCGCGCATCGGCGCGCCGCGATCGGCGTGCAACGTCAGGATCTTGGGCGTGATCTGCTGCTGCTCGGTTGCCTGCTCGATCAACGCGGTCGCGAGCTCGGCGTTCTCGTGCTGCTGCACGGTCCAGCCGACGATGAAACGGCTGAACACATCGAGGATCACGTACAGGTAGAACCACGTGCCGCGCAGCGGACCCTTCAACTTCGAGATGTCCCACGACCACAGCTCGTTCGGCGCCTCGGCGAGCAGCTCCGGCGCCGCGTAGGTCGGGTGGGTCAGCTGGTCGCGGCGGTCGCGGACCTCGCCGTACTCGTCGGCGAGGATCCGGTACATCGTCCGCGTCGAGCACAGGTAGACGCCCTCGTCCAACAGCGTCGCCCAGACCTCCTCCGGCGCGACGTCAACGAACCGCTCGCAGGCGAGCACCTCCAACACCCCCGCGCGCTCCGGCTGCGTGAGCGCCCGCTCCGGTGTCGGGCGCGGCCTGGGCGGGCGCGGCGGCGCGGGTGGCCGCCGCCGGCGGTACACGCTCGCGGGCGACGCGCCGAGCGCCCGGCACGCCGGCCGGGTCCCGATCAGCGGGGTCAGCTCCTCGACGGTGGCGGCGATCATCGCTCGGTGCTCCGGTGCGCGCTCTCGGTACCGAGCATCTCCTCCAACAGCGCTGAGACGTTTCCCTGAATCTCCACAACCCGCTTCATTTTCGCCAGCTCCGCCTCGGAGCGCTCAAGATTGCCCTTCAGCTGGACGATCTCCTGATCGCGCCGGTCGACCGGCTTACGCCCGCGCGGCTTGCCGAGCTCCTTCAGCGCCCCGTCCTTGCGCTGCTTGCGCCAGTAGGTCAGATGCGACGTGTACAGCCCCTCGCGGCGGAGCAGCTCGCCGACCTCGCCCGGCGCCGTGCACGCGTCAGCCTCGGCCAGGATCCGCGCCTTGTACTTCGCCGTGAACGTGCGGCGCTTGGCCTGCTCGACCAGCTCGGGGTTAGGCACCCCCACCGGCGCGGCGCGCCCGCCGACCACAAAGGTCGGGTAGCCGGGACGGTTGCCCGTCCCGGCTCCCACAGAACCGTACGTACGCTGGTCGTATACGGCTCCTCGGGACAGCGGGTTATGACCCCCGCTGCCGGCCGGTCTGCGACCTCGAAGTCATCCCCATAGCGCCAGTTGTGGCGGGTCGGGGACGGCGATTTGCTCGTGTGCCCGGTGATGCAAATCGACCACGAACATCAGCCCGTGCTTAGCGAAGTACGCGTTGCGCAGGCCTTGGTCGACCGCGTGCGCGTGGCTCAGCGCCCACCAGGACCGACGGCCCTGATAGACCTGCTTCCACGCGGCGTTCCGGTTCACACCGAGCGCGACGAGGCGCTTGGCGATCGTTCGTCGGCGTTTCCAGTGGCGCAGAATGATCGCGCGCAACCGCCGCCGGATATGGGCGTCGATCTTGCGCATCATCTGCATCTCCGTGACGGAGGCGATCCCGAAGAAGCCATGCCATCCGTTCACCCACGCG
>DATCFW010000566.1:0-4418 GCA_036509295.1 Solirubrobacteraceae bacterium
GATCCGCAGCGCGTTCGTGTCGCAGAGCAGCAACGACAAGCTGGTCAACCAGGTACTCGGTCTGATCCAACGCGACTACTACCGCAAGGTGCCCCGCGCGCAGCTCGTCAACCAGGGGCTGGCGGCAGCGGTGCAGAGCCTCGACGACCCGTACTCGCACTACTACGACCCCGCCGAATATCAGTCCTTTCAGAACACCGACACCGATCCGCATGACAGCGGGATCGGAGTCGACATCCTGCCGACGGCGGCGGGGCTGCAGGTGCGGGAGGTGTTCGCCGGCTCGCCGGCGGCGAAGGCCGACGTGTCGCGGGGGGACCTGATCGTCGCGGTCGGCTCGACTTCGCTGGCGCACCGGTCATCGACCTTCGCCGCGTCGCTGATCCAGGGGCGGTCCGGGACGAAGGTGACGCTGACCATCCGGCGCGGGCGCCAGATGAGACGGGTCACGATCGTGCGGGCCAACCTCGTCGTGCCGGTCGCCGCCAGCCGCATCCTCGATTACCACGGGGTCAAGCTGGGGTACGTCGAGCTCACGAGCTTCACCCAGGGCTCCGGCGACGAGGTGCGCCAGCAGGTCCGGAACGTGCTGAGCAAGGGGGCCAAGGGCATCATCCTCGACCTGCGCCACAACGGCGGCGGCCTGCTCGAGGAGGCGGTCAACGTCGCCAGCGTCTTCATCGCCAACGGGACGATCGTGTCGACCGACGGCCGCGCCCAGCCGCGAGAGGTCTACATGGCCAGGAACGATGCGATCGCCACCAGCCAGCCGATGGTCGTCCTCGTGGATTCCGGCACCGCGTCCGCGGCGGAGATCGTCACCGGCGCGCTCAAGGACCGGGGACGGGCCACGGTGGTCGGGGCCCATACCTACGGCAAGGGCGTCTTCCAGGAGATCGAGCAGCTCTCCAACGGGGGCGCGCTGGACTTTACCGTCGGGGAGTACTTCACCCCCAATGGGCAGAACCTCGGCGGGGGCGGCGTCAAGCGCGGACCTGGCATCCAGCCCACCGTGTACGCGTACACCAAGCCGACCGCCAAGACCGACAACGCGCTGACCACCGCTGAGCGGACCGTCGCCGCCAAGCTCCAGTGACCCCGCCGGCCGGTCCGGCCGTTGATCCGCGTTCGGCGTCGCGGGTGGCGGTGCTCGCCCGCCAGGGCAAGTTCCTGGTCGCCGAGCCGTTCTTCGGGCCGGGCCCGCGGCAGGTGATCAGCCGGGACGCCCGGGCCTCGGTGGGCGATCTCGTCCTGTTGCGCGGCGGCGGCCAGGCCAACGGACGTGGCTCCTCGAAGCGCTCGACGATCGCGGTGCGGCTGGGGCGCCCCGATGTGGCGCGTGACGTGATCGGCGCCCTGATGCTCGATCGCGGTCTGCAGCGGGGGTTCGACCCGGCGGTCGATCGCGAGGCGCGGCTCGCGTCCGAGCGCGCCGGCGACCCGCCCGACCTCGCCGGCCGGCGGGATCTGCGATCGTTGGCGACGTTCACGATCGACCCGGTGACCGCGCGCGACTTCGACGATGCCATCTCGGCCGACGCGCTGCCCGGGGGTGGCTGGCGCGTGTGGGTGCACATCGCGGACGTCGCCGCGTTCGTGCCGCCGCGTTCGCTCGTCGACCGCGAGGGATATCGTCGCGCCACGAGCGTGTACGTTCCGGGCGCGGTCGAGCCGATGCTCCCGACGTCTCTGTCCAACGAGGCCTGCTCCTTGGTCCCGGGCGTCCCGCGGTTCACCGTGACGGTCGAGATGACGATCGGTGAGCGCGGGGTCCGCGGAGCCTCGATGTACCGGTCGGTCATCCGCTCCGACGAGCGCCTGGACTACGACCGCGTCGACCGGATCTTCGCCGGCGCCGAGGCCGCCGCCGACCCGTGGGGCGGCCCGCTCGCCGCCGCCCGGGCCGCCGCCGCCGCGCTGGCGGCGCAGCGAGAGCGGGGGGCGGGCAGCGGAGTCGTCGTGAACTCGGCCGAGCCCGAGTTCAGCTTCGACCGCGACGGCGACATCGTCTCCGCTGAGCTCTCCGAGCAGACCGAGTCCCATCGGCTGATCGAGCAGCTGATGATCAGCGCCAACGAGCGGGTGGCGAAGTTCCTGCTGGAGCACAAGATCCCGGCGCTCTACCGGGTCCACGAGCGCCCCGATGCTCCGGCGGTGCAACGGCTGATCGACCAGCTGCACTCGCTCGGCGTCCCGACCCCGCCGGTCCCCAAGGGGCACCTCACGCCCCAGCAGGCGGCTGACCTGGTGGGTGAGGCGTCGGCGCTCGTCGCCGACTGGGTCGCGCGCGCCGGGCACGGGCGCCGGGCGCTGACGAGCCTCGTGCTGCGCTCGCTCAAGCAGGCCTACTACGACCACCGCAACCTCGGCCACGCCGGGCTGGCCTCCCCGAGCTATTGCCACTTCACGTCGCCGATCCGCCGCTACCCGGACGTCATCTGCCACCGCGGCCTGCTGTCAGCGATCGCCGGGGAGCCCGTGCCAGAGGCGTCCTGGGTGACGAACGCCGGGCCGTGGACCTCGACGCGGGAGCGCGAGGCGATGATGATCGAGCGCGACGCCGACGACATCGCGCGCTGTTTTCTGCTCGAGCGCGAGCTGATGCAGTCCGGGGAGCGAGACGCCAGGTTCAACGGCGAGATCGTCGGGCTCATCGGCGCCGGCGCGTTCGTCGCGTTCGGGGCTGGACTCCAGTACGAGGGCATGCTGCCGGTGCGGCGGTTGCGCGGCGACTGGTGGGAGCTCAACGAGCAGGCGACGATGCTGATCGGCACCCGCAACGGCGGCGCGATGCGGCTGGGGGACCCGGTCAGGGTCCGGGTCGGTCGGATCGACGCCCCGCGAGGTAGGGTGGATCTCCTTCCGGCCGACGCAGTGGAGGAGTGAACAGGGATGGCGAAGACGAAAAAGCGCAAGGCGGCGCCCGGCGATGTCGCCTCTAACCGGCAGGCATCGTTTCGCTTCAATCTGCTCGAGCGGTTCGAGGCCGGACTCGTGCTCACCGGCACGGAGGTCAAGTCGCTGCGCGAGGGCAAGGCGCAGCTGAAGGACTCCTACGCGACGGTGCGCGACGGCGAGGTGTGGCTGATGGGCGTCTACATCCCGCCCTACGGCGCCGCGGCGCGTGATAACCACGAGCCCGAACGGCCACGCAAGCTGCTGCTGCACAAATCCGAGATCGAGCGGCTGGTCGGGCGCACGCACGAGCGCGGGCTCACGCTGGTGCCGACGCGGATGTACTTCTCGGGGGCGCGGTCACGGGCCAAGGTGGAGATCGCACTGGCCAAGGGCAAGGACCTCTACGACAAGCGCCAGGCGATCCAGAAACGCGACGTCGAGCGCGACGTCCAGCGCGAGTTGCGCGAGGTCGGGCGCTGACGGCGACTCTCCCGGCGGCGGTGGACGAATGTGCGATGTGTGACGAGAACTGCGTTCGCCCGGTCGATAGCGGGTAGCACGAGGGCATGACAATCGGATCATCCATCGTGCTGATCGCCGTCGGGGCGATCCTCAAGTGGGCGGTCACCGCCCACGTCAGCGGAATCAACCTCCAGACGGCGGGGACGGTGCTGCTCATCGTCGGAATCGTCGGCCTGATCCTGGCCGTGATCTACACGTTCGTGTGGTCTCGGCGCGCCGCGACTACGACGTACGCGCCGCGCGACGAGACGCGCTACTGACCCCGCGGTCAGCCGAGCGTGCGCGGCAGATGCGTCGCGCTCATCCCGATGACCAGTAGGGCCACCAGGCCGAGGTAGACCGCAGCGACGATCAGGCGGTTGCGCGGGGCGACACGGTAATAGGCCTGTTGCTCCACCCCACCGGCGCGCCGCTGCCGCCAGCGCCGATAGGTCTCGAAGCCCGCGAACACCGCGATGATCAGGATGATCGGGTTCGGGAACAGCACCGCCAGGGCGACGATCCCGGCGAATCCGAGGAACCACATCCACGGCGTCATCGCCGCCATCGCCCGGCCGCCGTCGAGCGGCACCACCGGGAGCAGGTTGAACAGGTTGAGGAACAGGCCGGTGAACGCCAGCGCGCGCCAGTAGTCGTGGCCGGTCACCTGCCAGACGACGATGCAGGCGGCCGAGCCGATGCTGCCGAGGATCGGCCCGGCGAGCCCGACGCGGGCCTCGGCGAGCGCGTTGTCGCCGAGCGACCGGGAGCTGATCACGGCGCCCATGAATGGGATGAACATCGGCGCGGACGCCTTGATCCCCTCGCGGCGCAGCGCGATCACGTGGCCGAGCTCGTGGATGAGGATGAGGACGACGAAGCCGACGGCGAACGAGAAGCCCCAGATGGTGGTGTAGGCGAGGACCGACACCACCATCGAGCCGGCCGTGACGAACAGCTTGATCTTGGGCAGGAACAGCAGGATCGCCTTGATCTTCGCCAGGAAGGCGATGACCGCC
>DATCFW010000567.1:0-11743 GCA_036509295.1 Solirubrobacteraceae bacterium
ACCGCAACGCTGCTGCGCACGCTGCCGGCCGGCCCCGGGCATTGGAACAGTCCGATCGTCGTCGGCGGCCGGATCATCGAGCCAACTGGCGCGTACGCCAGCAGCGCGAGCTCGAGCACGATCGACATCTACCACCTGCCCGGGCGCTGACACCGGGCCCGGTGGGGCCGCAGTTGCAAGTTTCGGTGCATGGCGCAGGAACAAACCCCTGCACATCGAGCACTTGCTAGCGTCGCCGCGCCAGGATGCCCATCGCGCGCCGCATCGTCCTGCTGTCCCTGCTGGCCGCCCTGGCGGCCGGGCTGGCCGCCGTGCCCAGCTCGGCCGATCTGACGAACCGCTACCGGACGGGCCGCACCCGGGCTCAGCAGCTCGCGTCGCAGATCGCCGCCCAGACCCACCAGATCCAGGGCTTCGAAGGCTCGATCGGCTCGCTCGAGGGCCGGCTCGCCGAGATCGAGGCGAGCGTTGCCACCCAACAGCGCCTGCTGGCGAACGTGACGGGTGAGCTGGCGTCCGCGCGGGCGCGCCTGCACTCGCTGAGGGCGACGTACGTCGATGACCAGGCGGCGCTGGCGGCGCAGCTGCGCGCGCAATACGAGGCCCCGCCGCCGACGCTCGTCAACGTCGTGGTCGACGCCGGCGGCTTCAATCAACTCGTCAACGGGCTCGCCGACCTGAGCGCGATCCGGCGCCGGAACGTGCAGAGCACCGAGGCCGTCGCCGCCGCACGCATCGCGGTCCAGGCGCAGGCGGTTGCGCTGGCACAGGTGCAGGTTCGCCGGCGGCGGTCCACCGCGGCCGTCGTGGTGGAACGCGACGACGTCGCCCAGCTGCGCCTCTCGATCGTCAACCGGGAGCTGAGCGCCGAGCGCAGCCGCAGCCACGAGGCCGGTCAGCTCACCGCTCTGTACCGGACCCTCGCCCACGAGGCCGCCGTCCTGAACGCCGAGGCCGCCCGCGCCCAGACGCTGTCCTCGGGGGGTGCGGTGGCGCCGCCGAGCGGCTGCGCCAACACGCCGTTCGTCCCACACGGCGGCGTGTACGGCTTCTTCCCGGCGCCGGGCACGAACTACACCGTCAACGAAGAGCCGGTCATCGGCGCCCGCCTGGACCAGCTCGGACTGGCGCTGCACCTGCACCTGATCGGGATCTCGGGCTATCGGACGCCGGAGCATTCGGTGGAGGTCGGCGGGTTCGCTGACGATCCTCACACCCGCGGTGAGGCATCCGACACGCCCGGTGTCGAGGGCGTGCCCGAGTCCACCCTGGCGGAGTTCTGCCTCACCCGGCCGTTCCCCGGCCCGCGCGAGGCGGACCACATCCAGGAGCTCTGACCGCCAGACCCGGTGGTGGGTGGCTCCGCCACGTCCGCGGGCGCAACCTGGCCCGGGTGTGTTTGTTCGCACAGCGGTCGATCGGTCGCTATGCGACCAGGCAAAAGCAATATATTCCCCACTCAGTGATGTCCGAGCGCACCCAGGTGGCGATCATCGGCGCCGGTCCGGCGGGCTTGCTGCTCGGTCAGCTGTTGCACCGCCACGGGATCGAGGCGGTCATCCTGGAAGCGCGCCGCCGCGACTACGTGGAGGCGCGGATTCGCGCCGGCGTTCTCGAGCAGGGCACCATGGAGGTTCTCCGCGCCGCCGGCGTGGCGGAGCGGATGGACCGCGAGGGCCTGCGCCACGGCGGCATCTACCTGTGCTTCGACGGCACGCTTCATCGCATCCCGATGAGCGAGCTGACCAACGGGCGCGCGGTGATGATCTACGGACAGACCGAGGTGGTCAAGGACCTCATCGCTGCCCGGTTAAACGAGGGCCTGCCGCTGCGGTTCGAGTGCGACGGCGTGTCGATCGACGGCCTCGAGCACGACGAGCCGACGGTTCGGTACTCCCACGAGGGTTCGCCGTATGAATTGCGCTGCGACATCGTCGCCGGCTGTGACGGCTTTCACGGCGTCTCGCGGACGGTCATCCCCGACGACGTGCTCCAGGTGTGGGGACGCGACTACCCCTATGCGTGGCTCGGGATCCTGGCCGACGTGCCACCGTCGACCGATGAGCTCATCTACGCCCACAGCGACCGCGGCTTCGCGCTGCACAGCATGCGCTCGCCGACGCTCAGCCGCCTCTATCTGCAGGTGGAGCACGACGAGGACATCGCCGACTGGCCCGATGACCGGATCTGGTCAGAGCTGCACGAGCGGCTGGCGAGCCCCGGCTGGGAGCTGACCGAGGGGCCGGTCCTGGAGAAGTCGATCACGCCGATGCGCAGCTTCGTGGCGGCGCCGATGCGGTACCGGTCGCTCGTCCTGGCCGGCGACGCCGCCCACATCGTGCCGCCGACCGGAGCCAAGGGACTGAACCTGGCCGTCGCCGACGTGACGCTCCTCGCCCACGCCCTCGCCGACCATCTCCACGCGGAGTCGGACACCGCGCTGCAGGATTACTCGGACCGCTGCCTGCGGCGAGTGTGGCGCGCGCAGCACTTCTCCTGGTGGATGACGACGATGCTGCACCGCGATCCCGGCGACGACGAGTACGACCGGCGGCTGCAGCGCTCCCAGCTCGCGTACGTGACGAGCTCCGCGGCCGCCGCGACCTCGCTGGCCGAGAACTACGTCGGGCTCCCGCTCGATCAGACCGCCATGGCCGCCGGCGGGACCGTCTCCCGTGGCTGAGCTCACCAGCCTGCGCGAGGCCATCGCGGAGATCGTGCATGACGGGGACGCGGTCGCGATCGAGGGGTTCACCCACCTGATCCCGTTCGCCGCCGGCCACGAGATCCTCCGGCAGGGCCGCGGCGACCTCGAGCTGATCCGGATGACTCCGGACGTCCTGTATGACCAGATGATCGGGATGGGCGCGGCCCGCAAGCTGGTGTTCTCCTACGGCGGCAACCCGGGCGTGGGGTCCCTGCACCGCTTCCGGGACGCGATCGAGCACGGCTGGCCGCAGCCGATCGAGCTCGAGGAGCACAGCCACGCCGGCATGGCCAACCGCTACGTCGCTGGCGCGGCGCGGCTGCCGTTCGCGGTCATGCGCGGGTACGTGGGCACCGATCTGGCGCCGATCACGCGCGTGGAGCCGATCGTCTGCCCCTTCACCGGCGAGGAACTGGTGGCCGTCCCGGCGCTGCGACCGGACGTGGCGATCGTGCACGCCCAGGAGGCCGACCGGGCGGGCAACGTGCAGCTGTGGGGCATCCCGGGAGTGCAGAAGGAGGCGGTGCTGAGCGCCGATCGCGCTCTGGTGACCGTCGAGCGGATCGTCGATCGGCTCGAGCCCCGGCCCGGCGGGGTCGTCATTCCCGGCTGGGTGATCGACGCCGTCGCGCCGGCGCCGGGCGGCTCGCAGCCGTCCTACAGCCTCGGCATCACCGCCCGCGACAACGACTTCTACCGCTCGTGGGACACGTTGAGCCGTGACCGCGACGGGTTCGAGTCCTGGATGCGCGAGCACGTGCTCGACCCGGTGAGGGCGAGCTAGTGCCTCGACTGCCAGCGAACTTACTGGACGGGACACTAGTGGGCCTCCGTGAAGCCGGGAGACCCGCTCGATGAGCGCCGCCACCGAGCCGGCCACCTCCGACGAGGTTCAGACCGTCGTCGCCGCGCGGCGACTGGAGCACGCCAACTCGGTATTCATCGGGGTCGGGCGTCCGAGCACGGCGGCGATCCTCGCCCGGATGGTGCACAACCCGCGTCTGGTGCTCGTCTACGAGTCGGGCACGATCGGCGCCAAGCCGTTCCACATCCCGCTCTCGATCGGGGACGGCGAGCTGGCCGAGACCGCGGACACCGTCGTGTCGGTGCCCGAGATGTTCAACTACTGGATTGGCCCCGGCCGGGTCGAGGTGGCGTTTCTCGGCGCCGCCCAGGTCGACCGGTTCGGGAACCTCAATTCAACCGTGATCGGTGACTACGACCACCCGCGGACGCGTCTGCCGGGAGCCGGCGGCGCCCCGGAGATCGCTGCCGGCTGCCAGGAAGTGGTGGTGATCGCCCCGCATTCGGCGCGGACCTTCGTGGACCGGCTGGACTTCCGGACCACGGTTGGATACGGGGACGGTCCGGGCGATCGCGAGCGCTTCGGATTCCACGGTCGCGGCCCGACTGCGGTGGTCACCGACCTCGGCGTGCTCGAGCCCGATGACGGCACCTGCGAGCTGACGCTCACCCAAATCCACCCCGGTGTCGAGGTCAGCCAGATCCGCGAGGCCACCGGCTGGGACCTGCGCGTCGTCGACGCGCCGCGGACCACGCCGCCCCCGACCGACGAGGAGCTGTCGGCGCTCCGCGAGCTGCTCAGCCGATGAACTGACGGTAACGAGAAACGAGAAACGAGACAGCGAATGAGTACCGAGGAGAAGACGGAGAAGATCTACGCGCCCGTGGTGGACACGCCGGGCAACTACCTGCGCGAGCCCGCGGGCGCCCACCCGCCGCTCGACTATCCGCCCTACAAATCGACGACGCTGCGCCACCCCAAGCAGCCGCTTGTCTACCTGCCGCACACGATCACCGAGATCACCGGCCCCGCGCTCGGCGACGCCCGGGTCATCACGCCGTCCGACGCCGACCTCACCACCCAGCACGAGGGCGAGCCGATCGGCGAGCGCCTGATCGTCTCCGGCCGCGTGTTCGACACCGAGGGCAAGCCGCTGCGCCACACTCTGGTCGAGATCTGGCAGGCCAACGCCGCCGGGCGGTACTTCCACCGGTGGGACAACTGGCCGGCGCCTTTGGACCCGAACTTCTCCGGGGCGGGCCGCTGCTTCACCGACGACGAGGGCCGCTACCGCTTCACCACGATCAAGCCGGGCCCGTATCCGTGGGGTAACCACTACAACGCCTGGCGCCCGGCGCACATCCACTTCTCGCTGATGGGGCGGGCGTTCACGCAGCGTCTCGTCACGCAGATGTACTTTCCGGGCGATCCGTTTTTCCCGTATGACCCGATCTTCAACTCCGTCCGCGACGAGCAGGCGCGCGCGCGCATGATGGCTCGGTTCTCGATCCATGGGACCCAGCCCGACTGGGCACAGGCCTATGAGTTCGACATCTACCTGCGCGGGCCGGCGGCAACGCCGTTCGAGGAGGGCCAGTGATCTTCGGGCTCACCCCATCGCAGACAGTCGGACCGTACTTCGCCATCGGGCTGCCCTGGCCGGAGGGCCCACACGCGGTGACCGAGGGCACCGACGGCGCGGTCACGATCACCGGCTCCGTGTACGACGGCGCCGGCGCGCCTGTGCCCGACCATCTGATCGAGATCTGGCAGGCCGACCCCGAGGGGCGCTTCGCCGACGTCCACGGCTACGGCGGCGCCTCGGAGATGGCCGGCTTTCGCGGTTTCGCCCGCTACGGCGTCGAGGACGGCGACGGCACGTTCGCGATCCTCACGGTCAAGCCCGGCCGGGTGGCGCGGGTAGGCGGGGCGGGTCCGCTGCAGGCGCCGCACATCGATGTGACGGTGATGGCACGGGGAATGCTGCACCGGTGCGTGACGAGGATCTACTTCGCCGACGAGGAGCAGGCCAACGCCGAGGACCCGGTGCTGGCGCACGTCCCCGCCGACCGGCGCGCGACGCTGCTGGCCCAGCCGCAGGACGGGGGCTACCGCTTCGACATCCGCCTGCAGGGCCCGGGCGAGACGGTCTTCTTTGACATCTGATTCCGAGCCGGGGCTGTTCGCGGGCATATACGCACGCGGCGCCGTCGCCGCGGAGGTGTCCGACGAGGCCTGGCTGCGCGCGATGCTCGACGTCGAGGCGGCGCTGGCGCGAGCCTGTGCGGGCGAGGGCCTGATCCCGGGGGCGGCGGCTGACGAGATCGCCACCGCGTGTCGGGCCGGCGGCTGGGACATGGCCGAGCTGGCGCGACGAACCGCCGACAACGCCACGCCGGTCGTCGGGCTGGTGGCGGCGCTTAGGGCGGTGGTCCCGGCGGGCGTGGGCGAGCACGTCCACCTCGGCGCGACCAGCCAGGACGTGGTGGACACCGCGCTCATGCTGATCGCGCGGCGGGCGCTGACCCCGCTGCTTCACGACGCCGCCGCCGCCGCCGATGCTGCCGCCCGCCTCGCCGACGAGCACCGGAGCACGCCGATGATCGGCCGCACGCTGCTCCAGCAGGCACTGCCGGTCACGTTCGGCTTGCGGGCCGCTGAGTGGCTCGTTGGCATCGACGCGACCCGGGCCCGGCTGGCCGAGGTGCGCGACCAGGAGCTGGCGGTGCAGATGGGAGGCCCGGTCGGCGCGCGCGGTCCGGCGATCGCTGCCCGGGTCGCCGCTGACCTCGGGCTCGCCGAGCCGGTGCTCCCGTGGCAGGCGATCCGCGTCCGGCCCGTCACGTTCGCCGCCGCTCTGTGAGCATTGTCCGGTGTGCTGGCCAAGATCGCCCGCGACGTGACGCTGCTGTCCCAGCAGGAGGTCGCGGAATGCCGCGAGGGCGACGGCACCGACCCCGCCCGTCCCCGCGGCGGGTCGAGTGCGATGGCCCACAAGCACAACCCGGTCGGTGCGGTGTCAGTGCTCGCCTGTGCCAAGCGCACGCCCGGGCTGGTCGCGTCGTCGCTGGCGGCGATGGAGCAGGAGCACGAGCGCGCGGCCGGGGCCTGGCAGGCGGAGTGGGGGACCTACTCGGATCTGCTGGCGCTCACCGGATCGGCGGCCGCGTGGGCGCGCGAGCTGCTCGAGCGGCTCGAGGTCGATCCCGATCGCATGCGCGCCAACCTCGCCGCGTCGGCGGCCGCCGACGCGCCCGCGCCCGACGGCGCCGCTGAGCTGATCGATCGCGCCCTGCGCGCGCACGGCCGATGATCCCCGTTGACCTCAACTGCGACGCACGCGGATCCGCTGATGCGCCGGTGCTGCTGCTGGGCGGATCGCTGGGCACGACGCTGGCGATGTGGGACGCTCAGGTTCCGACGCTGTCGGCGACGCACCGCGTGATCCGGTTCGATCACCGTGGTCATGGCGGCTCGCCGGTGCCCAACGGGCCCTACACGATCGAGGATCTGGGCGGCGACGTGCTGGCGATGATGGACCGACTCGGCATCGAGCGCGCCTCCTACGTGGGGCTGTCGATCGGCGGCATGGTCGGCCAGTGGATCGCGATCCACGCTCCCGAGCGGATCGACCGGCTGATCCTGCTCTGCACCGCGGCGTACCTGCCCGGGGCGACCGCCGCCTACCGCGAGCGCGCGGTCGCCGTGCGCACGGCCGGGACGCCGGCGGTGGTCGCCGACGCGGTCGTCGCCCGCTGGTTCACACAGAGCTACGCCGCGGCCCATCCCGATGTGGCCCAGCGATACCGGACGATGATCGCGTCGATCGATCCCGAGGGCTACGCCGGCTGCTGCGAGGCGATCGCGGCCATGGACCTCCGGGACGGTCTGGACCGGATCACGGCGCCGACCCTGGTGATCGCCGGCGCCCAGGATCCGGCGATCGGACCGGAGCACGGCCAGGCGATCGCCCAGGCGATCCCCGGCGCCCGGTTCGAGGTCATGGACCCCGCCGCTCATCTGGCCAACGTCGAGCGCCCGGATGTGGTCACCACGTTCATCACCGGCCATCTCGATCGCGTGCGGGCGCCGGCGCCGTGACCGATCCCATCCATGAGGCCGGCATGAACGTCCGCCGCTCGGTGCTCGGCGACGAGCACGTGGACCGGGCGATCGAACGCACCACCGAGTTCACTGCACCGTTCCAGGACTTCATCACCCGCTTCGCGTGGGGGAGTGTCTGGACGCGAGACGGGCTCGATCGGCGCACGCGCAGCGCCATCACGCTGTCGGTGCTCGCCGCGCTCGGACGGGAGAACGAGATCGAGATGCACGTCCGCGGCGCGCTGCGCAACGGCCTCACGCCCTCGGAGATCGGCGAGGTCCTGCTGCACACGTCGGTGTACGCCGGGGTGCCGGCGGCGAACGCCGCATTCGCGATCGCGCAGCGGGTGATCGACGCGCCGACGCCGCCGGGCGAACCGGCAGCACCCGAGGATGCTGGGCCCGACTGAGCGGGCCGGGGGCGGATCCGGGGCCCCACCCACACAGATGGCCGACGGACTCCGGGCGCTGAATCGCGCCCGGAGTACAGCCGATGGCCAGCTACTACAGCTTGGTGATGTAGTTGAGGCTGGTGACGTCCTTGAGCACCTGGGTGGCGCCCTTGGGCTTGTCAAACGCGCCGTTGGGCGTGATGCCGTAATCGGACTGGTTGCGGATCAGACCGACGACCGAGGCGTGGCGAGCCTCGACCGTGACGATCGAGAGCGCCGCCGCCAGGTACGCCGGGGTCTTGATGTTGAACGCCTGCCCTGAGTACGCGTTAACGCCCTCATTCTCAAACGTGAACGATGCCGTGAGGAAGCGATGGTAGTTGGCGTTGTCACCGTGGAAGTCGAAGCTCGGCTTCTTGATGGCCTTCTTGCCGAGCGCCTTCTTGAGGAACGCGACGTGCATGTTCTCGTCGCCGGTGACGGCCTTGAGGAACACGTGTGACCGCGGCTCGTTGTTGGGGATGAACGCATGCTTGCGCTGGTTGGAGGTGGCCTCGTTGTAGAACGTCGACTCCAGGTACTCCAGCACCAGCGCGAAGTTCAGGATGCCGATGTCGCCCTTGCCGAATGAGCTCGGGGGACGATCGCCGTTGCTGAACGCCATCGCGCTCGGCGCCAGCGCGCCGAGGATGGCTCCACCGCTGACCACGGCACCACCGGCGAGGCCGGCGCGACGCAGGAACTGCGACCGGGTGTCGCCGTCAAGCGACGCCATGGCCTCCTCGGCCGTCTCACGAACGGCACCGTCTACGTCAATGTCTTCCAGCTTCAGCTTATGACTCATATAGATCCTTTCAAGATCCGTTTGGACGGAAAAGAGTGACTCAGATGTGAACTCGCTCTACCCACCAGCTACGCGACAAACGCGCTGGTGGATCTTAGGCATGTCAGATTGCTGACATTTGGACTCAAGCGGCCGGCTCGACGCGCCGATAGAGGCCTTCAACCGGCCGCGGCGATGGCGGAGCTTCGCACCGCGGCCCCGGCCTTGACCGCCCACCGCGGCTTGGCCAGCAGGATCTGCACATCGCAGATCCGCCGCTCCGCGAAGCCCCCCTCGCAGTACGCCAGGTACAGCTCCCAGATCCGCTGGAAGCGATCGTCATATCCGAGCGAGGCCAGTACGTCGGTGTGGGCGGCGAAGTTGTGGCGCCAGCGGCGCAGCGTCTCGACGTAGCTGGCGGTGATGTCCTCGAGCCCCACGGCCTGCAGGTCGGTGCGTCGCGCCACCTGACGGGTGATCACCTCCAGTGAGGGGAGACAGCCGCCGGGAAAGATGTACTCCTTGATGAAGCTCTTGGACGCCTTCTCGACCTCATAGGCGCGATCGTCGATCGTGATCGCCTGCAGCAGCATCGCGCCGTGCGGCGTGAGCAGGTCCGAGCAGTGGGAGAAGAAGCGCCCGATGTGCTGCCAGCCGACCGCCTCGATCATCTCGATCGACACCAGCTTGTCGTACCGGCCGCGCAGATCTCGGTAGTCGCGCATCAGCACGGTGACGAGATCCTCGAGGCCCTCCCGGCGCACCTGCTCGACGGCGTAATCGTGCTGCTCGGCGGAGATGGTGGTGGTGGTGACGCGGCAGCCGCGGGTGCGCGCGGCGTAGATGGCGAACCCGCCCCACCCGGTTCCGATCTCCAGCACGTGATCCTCGGGGCCCAACTCCAGCCGCTCACAGACCCGTTCGAGCTTGGCCAGCGACGCCTCCTCGAGGGACATGCCGGGCCGATCGAACAGCGCGCACGAGTACATCATGGTGGGATCCAACATCCGCTGGAAGAGCTCGTTGCCGAGGTCGTAGTGGGCGGCGATGTAGCGACGGTTGCGCTGCCGCGTCCGGCGGCGCAGCAGGTCGCGCACCCGCTGGTGCGGGGTCCACAACGGCGCGGTGACCGAGCGGACGCGGTCGATGAGCACGGCGTTGCGCGCCGCCAGGCGGATGACCGCCACCAGGTCCGGGGATTCCCACCAACCCTGGGCGTAGGACTCGGCCAGCCCGCGGCTGCCGCGCATCAGCATCCGCCAGAACCGCGGGTCGCGGACGTCGATCGTCGCCACCGGTGCGCCCGTCCCGAACGTCCGACGTCCGCCCGGCTCGACGATGATCAGGCTGCCGACGCGGATCTGGCGCAGCAGCAGCGAGGCCGCCAGGCGCCAGCCACGCCCGTCACCGGGGCCGCCGGACTCCACCGCGGTCATCGCGACGCCGCCTGGGGATGGGGGTGGACGCGGGCGCCGGCCAGTTTGAGTCCGATCGCGTGGCCGTAGATGAGCGCCAGCACTCGCGCCGTGGCGAGCGGAAAGCGCGCGGTCATCCGCGCCACGGCGGTTCGCGTGAGCTCGTGGCGCTCCATCGCCAGAGTCGCGTCGAACATCGTGGTGCCGTGCCGGCGGCTCTCAATGTGGACCGACAGCGTGGATCCCGGCTCGGTTGCCCGGGCGTCGTAAACGTGGTCCATGCCCATGAACGGCGACACATGAAGCTCCTTGGCGAAGCGGCCCGACAGGACCGGAGAGCTCGGGCCGCGATCGGAGAGCAGGTAGGAATGACGCTCGCCCCATGGGGTGTTCGTCACCTCGGCCAGGATGCTCTGCACTCGCCGCTCGTCCGCGTGCCAGCAGTAGTAGAAGCTCACCGGGTTGAAGGACAGTCCGAATGAGCGCAGCTGCGTCAGGAGCCGGATCGGCCCGGCCGGTCGCGCCCCGGACAGTTCGAGCACGCGATCACGAACCGCCTCGTCGAGTCCGACCGCCGGATCTCCAAGGTAGTCCCGGCGCCGGAAGCGCAACGGACCGGGGCCGGCGGCGAGCAGCCGCCCGCCGAGCAGGTCAGGCAGCTCGCCGAGGTCGACGTAGGCGAGCGCGAGGCGATGGCTGAACTCCTTGGGCGGGTCCAGGCGGCGATGGCGGATCGTGCCGGCGTAGATGCAGCTGGCGGTGGTCACAGCCGCGCTCCGAAGTGCTCGGCGACCCGCAGCGCGCTGACGACGCCGTCCTCGTGGAAGCCCCAGCCCCAATAGGCGCCGCAGAAGTGGGTCCGGTTGTGTGCGCTGATCTCAGCGAACCGCCGCTGAGCGGTGACGCCGCCGCCGGTGAACACCGGATGGGAGTAGGGGATCGTCCGGATCACGCGGTCCGGGTCTATCTCCCCGGTTCGGTTCAGCGTCACGCAGAACTCTCGGTCGGCGCGCAGGGCCTGCAGACGGTTCATGTGATACGTGACGGTCGTCCGGTCATCGGGGCGCTCGAGCAGGTGATAGTTCCAGCTCGCCCACGCCCGGCGCCGGCGGGGAAGCATCTGCACATCGGTGTGCAGCACCGCCTCGTTGGCCTGGTAGGGGATCGCCCCGAGCAGTTCGTGCTCGCGGTCAGTGGCGTCGGCGAGCAGCGACAGGGCCTGATCGGAGTGCGTGGCCAGGACGACCTCGTCGAACGCTTCGGGATCGCCGCCGCGCGGGGTGACCAGGACGTGGTCGGCGCCCCGGACGATCGTTTCGACGGGCGTGCCCAGGCGCAGCCGGCCGCCGAACGCGCCGAGCAGGGCGTCGACGTATCGTGCCGAGCCGCCGCTCACCGTCCGCCACTGCGGCCGGCCGCGGAGCGACAGCATGCCGTGATTGTCGAAGAACTCCGCCATGAACCGCGCGGGGAAGCTCCACATCTGCGCCGGATCGG
>DATCFW010000568.1:0-2804 GCA_036509295.1 Solirubrobacteraceae bacterium
GATCCGCAAGGCCGTCATCATGCGGGACAAGGGCTGCGCCTGGCCCGGCTGCAACCGCCGCCCCGCCGCCTGCGACGTCCACCACGTCAAGCACAAAAAGCACGGCGGCAAGACCAGCACCCGCGACTGCGTCCTGCTATGCCAGTACCACCACGACATCTGCATCCACCGCAACGGCTGGGACATCGAGCTCCTCCCAGACGGATCAACCCGCGCCACCAGCCCCGACAAACAGACGGTCCTGCGCAGCCACGGGCCACCCCCCGCCCAACCTCGCAGCTAACACCCCGACCGGGCTAACACCCCGACCCGGCATCGCTGCCGCGTGCCCGCGATCGAACAGCACTTGCAGATCGCCGGCAGCTAGCGGACCCGCGGAGAAGATGCGATCGTGGGTCTCTTGAGACGCCAAGGTGCCGCCCTCGACCACCAAGGCCAGTTCCGTCGCTTCGAGCAGAGCGTCAAGGCGGGCAATATCAGGGTCGGTCTCGTTGACCACGAACGCAGAGTAACAGCCGCATGGGATGGGACATCGAGCTCCTGCCCGACGGGTCCACCCGCGTCACCCGCCCCGATAGACAGGGCCCGTCGCCCGGGCACCCGACGACGAGCCCCAACTAATCAGCTTTCGGTAGGGCTCAGCGGTCGAGCATGCGCATCTGCGCCTCGGTGTGGTGGTCGCCGGCCGCCGGGGGCAGGTCGGTGAGCTTCCTGACCTGCTCCGCTGTCAGCTCGACGGCGTCGGCGGCGACGTTCTCCTCGAGCCGGGAGACGCGCCTGGTGCCGGGGATCGGGGCGATGTCATCGCCCTGGGCCAGCAGCCACGCGATCGCGACCTGCGCGGGCGTGGCGCCGGCCTCGGTCGCGATGGCCTCGACCTGCTCCACCAGGCGCAGGTTGTGCTGGAAGTTCTCGCCCGAGAAACGGGGATTGCCGGCCCGTGAGTCGGCCGCGACCTGGTCGGCCGAGCGGATGTTCCCGGTGAGGAATCCCCGGCCGAGCGGCGAGTAGGCGACGAGGCCGATGTTGAGCTCGCGCAGGACCGACAGGACCTGGCCCTCCTGGTCGCGGGTCCACAGCGAGTACTCGGACTGCAGGGCGGTGATCGGGTGGACGGCGTGGGCGCGCCGAATATTGTCGACCCACGCCTCGGACAGGCCGATGTGGCGGATCTTGCCCTCGGCCACCAGGTCGGCCAGCGCGCCCACGGTGTCCTCGATCGGCGTGCTCGGGTCGACCCGGTGCTGGTAGTACAGGTCGATATGGTCGGTGTCGAGTCGCTTGAGCGAGCCCTCGACCGCCGCGCGGACGTTGGCCGGGCTGCTGTCGATGTGCCACGGCCCCTCGCCCGCATGGGAGACGAAGCCGAACTTGGTCGCCAGCGCCACCTGGTCCCGCTTGCCCTTCAGCGCCCGGCCGACGAGCTCCTCGTTGGTGAAGGGACCGTAGATCTCGGCCGTGTCGATGAGGGTGACGCCCAGCTCGATCGCCCGGTGAATGGTCCTGATCGACTCGGCGTCGTCCAGGTTGTCCGTGCCGTAGGTGCCGGTCATGCCCATGGTGCCGAGGCCGATCCGGCCGACGTCGAGGCCCCCCAGCTTGATGTGCTTCATCGCGTGCGTTCCTCCGTGAGCAGATGCTTGGCGTGTCACCGTCCATTAAAGTCGGCGCCGCCCCGGCGAGGCAGTTCCTGTCGATCCGGGTAATGGCAGGACCCCCCAGGGCGGCGGCGCCTGACGTAGCGTCGTATCCATGGACAGCCGAAACGAGATCCGCGACTTCCTCATCTCCCGGCGGGCCAGGATCACCCCCGAGCAGGCCGGCCTGCCCGCGTACGGCGGCAACCGGCGGGTGTCGGGGCTGCGCCGGGAAGAGGTGGCGATGCTCGCGGGGGTGAGCGTCGACTACTACATCCGGATGGAGCGGGGCAACGCCCGCGGCGTCTCCGACAGCGTCCTCGAGAACCTCGCCCGCGCGCTTCACCTGGACGAGGCTGAGCGCGCGCACCTCTACGATCTGGTGCGCGCGGCCAACAACGGCGCCCGCGCGCCCCGCCGTCCGGCCCGGCAGCAGGTGCGGCCGACCGTGCAGCGCCTGCTCGACTCGATGACCATGGCCCCCGCCTACGTCCGCAACGGGCGGATGGACGTGCTCGCCGCCAACCGACTCGGGCGGGCCGTGTTCGCGCCGCTCTTCGACAGCCCCTTCGCGCCCGTGAACATGGCGCGGTTCATCTTCCTCGACCCGGCCTCGGTGGAGTTCTATCAAGGCTGGGATCGCCTCGCCAGCGACACCGTCGCCCTGCTGCGGGCCGAAGCCGGTCGGAACCCGACCGACCGGGCGCTGTCGGACCTCATCGGGGAGCTGTCCACCCGCAGCGAGGTGTTCAGGGTCCGCTGGGCCGACCACAACGTGCGCCAGCACCGCTCCGGCGTCAAGCACCTGCATCATCCCGTCGTCGGCGACATGAGCCTGGCCTACGAGTCGATGGAGCTCGTGGCCGACGTGGGCTTGGTGCTCAACGGCTACAGCGCCGAGCCCGGCACGCCCTCCCAGGACGCGCTGAACCTGCTCGCGAGCTGGGCGGCGACGGCCGACCGGGAAGAACAGGCGCACACGCCCAACGAGACCTGACATCTGAGCGAAGATGGAACCATGGACATCAACGAGGCGCTCGACTACGTACGGACTCAGCATCATGCGGTGCTCGGCACGCTCAAGAGCGACGGGACGCCGCAGCTGTCCCCCGTGACCGTGGGCATCGACGACGACGGCCACGTGATCATCAGCACCAGGCAGCCCGC
>DATCFW010000569.1:0-2235 GCA_036509295.1 Solirubrobacteraceae bacterium
GGCCCTGTCGGGGCACGGCAAGCCGTTCGTCGACGTGCACGGCCACATCGAAGGCAACCGCCGGCTGATCGCCGAACGCCTGGACGCGGTGGTGACCGCGATCCGCGCCGAGCCGCTCACGGCAGTCCAGATCGTCCCCCACGTCTACGAAGAGGAGCTGAGCGTCCGCAATGCATCGTGGTTCTTGGCCCAGACGCTCTGCTACCTGCGCCATCTCGAGGCCGGCGGGCGGGTGCGGGGCGAGCGCGATGACGGCGGCGTCACCGACCGTTGGCGGGCAGTGTAAGCAGCCGTCGCACAACCTTGACACGAGCTTGTCAAGGTTGGTAGGCTTGCGCCGGTGAGAATCGATCAGATCATCGCGGACGCGGACGAGCCCATCTTCTCGTTTGAGTTCTTCCCGCCCAAGAGCGACGCCGGCGAGCGCGTGCTCGGGCTGGCGCTCGAGTCGCTGCGCCAGCTCTCACCGGCGTTCGTGTCGGTCACCTACGGCGCCGGCGGCAGCTCGCGCCACCGCACGCTCGAACTGACCAAGTGGATCAAGCAGGAGCTCGGGATCGAGGCGATGGCGCACCTCAGCTGCGTCGGCTCGACCACCGACGAGCTCGGCGTGATCCTCGACGACATGCAGCAGGCCGGGATCGACAACATCCTCGCGCTGCGCGGCGACCCGCCGCGGGGCGAGGGCGATTGGAAGCAGCATCCGGGCGGCCTCGCCTATTCGACCGAGCTGGCCGCGATGATCCGCGACGGCTACGACGCCTGCATCGGCGGCGCGTGCTTTCCCGAGGTTCACCCCGAGGCGATCGACATGGCGCACGACCTGCGCTTCGTCAAGGAGAAGGTCGACAGCGGCGTCTCGTTCCTCATCACCCAGCTGTTCTTCGACAACGAGCTGTACTTCCGGTTCGTCGATCGGGCGCGGGCGGCCGGGATCGACGTCCCGATCCTGCCTGGGATCATGCCGATCACCGATCTGCGCCAGATCAAGACGATCACCGGGATGTGCGGCGCGACGATCCCGCCGGCGCTGCTGGAGGCGCTCGAGTGGCGCGCCCACGACCCCGACGCCGTCATCCAGCTCGGCGTGTCCTATGCGACGCTGCAGTGCGCGGAGCTGCTCGCCCGCGGGGCGCCGGGCATCCACTTCTACACGCTCAACCGCTCACACGCCACCCGGGCGATCCTGTCCGCGCTCCGGCTGCTGGCGCCCTGGGTGACGCGCGAGGTCGTGCGGACCGCGCCGGCCGAAGCGATGCTCGCCTCAGCGTCGGTCAGGCGGGGGCCTTGATCTCGAGCGCGTGGGCGAGCATCGGCCGGCCCTCGACCTCGTAGCGCACGTCGACCTCGTCGTTGCGCCGGTAGGTTCCGATCCCCCAGAAGCCGAGAAACCAGGCCCATCCGCTCAGCTTCTGGCGCACCAGCTCGCGATCGAACACCAGCTCCCCGGCGGTGATGCGATAGTCGGCGCCGAGCTCCTGACGGACGCCGTTGACATAGACCTCGAACGGCGGGCGTACGCCCGCGGGTAGGACCACCCGCCACTGCTTCACGGCGCCACCAGGTCGCCGGCGACCAGCGACAGCATCGTCACGTCGAACCGGCGGCCGTGCTCGGAGAGGTACGAGCGCAGCTGCCCCTCGTCGGTGAAGCCGGCCGCCCGGGCGGCGCCGCGCATGGGGACGTTCGCGGGCACGGTGAGCATCTGCACGCGCTCCAGCCCGCAGTCCCGAAGCAGCCAGTGGGCGGCCAGGCGCAACGCCTCGGAGCCGAAGCCGCGGCCGCGGTGGGCGAGCGCGATCCAGATTGCGATCTCCGCGCGGCCGTGGTCCCAGTCGACGCCGTGGACGTCGAGCTGCCCGATGCAGTCGTCGCCGCCGACCGCCACGACGGTGAGCCAGACCGCGGTGCCGGAGGCGCGATCGGCCGGGGCCTGCTCGATCCGCCGTCCCAGCTCAGCGCCGCTGGGCGGCCGCCGGATCCCCATCCGCCCGGAGAGCTCGCGGTCGTCCTGGTGGGCGATCAGGACCTCGGGGATGTCGCGCTCGGCGGCGAGTCGCAGCGCCACCGCCGACCCGGCGACGGAGCCGGTGAGGCTGGGAAAGGACGGCATGTCGGGACTGGACCGTACTCTGCTCAGGTCCATGTCCGAGACTGTCGTCAGCGTCGCCGCCGAGATCGCCTACCGGGTGAGACGCTCGGAGCGAGCCCGCCGCGTGCGCGTCACCGTCGATG
>DATCFW010000570.1:0-3850 GCA_036509295.1 Solirubrobacteraceae bacterium
CGGTGCTGCGCCGCCGCTTCCCGATGCCACCCGCCGATCGCCGGGACCGCGAGCGCGCGCTCGGGATCCTGGTGCGTAAGGGCTATGAGAGCGAGCTCGCCCTGGACGCCCTCGCCGCCCACGCCCGCGGCGACTGACTCCGGTCGGCGTCCGGCGTCCGGCGTCGCCAGGCGGCGCCAGCCCGGCCGACTGACGGCGCCGCGCCGTCCGGCGGCGCTTGTTACGGACACGTTGCGCCCGCACCACTGCGGTACTACGATGGACCCAGTGAACGAACGGCCCGCGTGGCCACAAAACGCCAGCAAATCTTCAGATATCGAGTAACAGAGATCTTCAGTGTTGACGCCAATCCACCAAGGACCGGTGTACTGGTCCAGATCGGTTTCTGACTGCCCGGGCTAGCCGTATAGGCCGGATCGCTGACTGCCGCTGCCTGGAGCTGGCTCCCGTGCCCCCGCACGGACCGCTCGGTCGCCCTCAAATAGCCAATCAGTGGGATTTGTGCCCCGGGCCTCCCGGGTCGCATGAGAGGAACGACCATGGAAATCATCGGGGCCGCCGCGCTCATAGCCGTTGGGCTCGTGGTCGCTGCGGTTCTGTACGGGCGTTCGCATCAGCACGCCCCAGCCGGCGCGGAGCGAGACGTCGCCACCGCCACCGCACTGCAATCGGCGCTGACCGAGCGCAGCGGTGCCCTGGAGCGGCGCGAGGACGCGCTCGAGCGCCGCGAGGCCGAGCTGAGCGGGCAGCGCGAGGCACTGACCGATCGCAGCGCCGAGGTCGAGCTCACGCTCGAGCGCCTCGCCGGGATGTCGGCGGCCAAGGCCAAGGAGATGCTGCTCCAGGAGATCGAGGAGCAAGCCCGGCACGACGCGGCCCGCCGTCTGCGCCAGATCGACGAGGAGACCAAGCGGGACGCCGAGCGACGCGTGCGCAACATCCTGTCGGTCTGCATGCAGCGCCTGGCCGCCGGCCATGCGGCCGAGACGACGGTGTCGGTGGTGCAGCTCGCCGCCGACGACATGAAGGGGCGCATCATCGGCCGTGAGGGTCGCAACATCCGCGCTCTGGAGAACCTCACCGGCGTTGACTTCATCATCGACGACACGCCCGGAGCGGTCGTGCTCTCCAGCTTTGACGGCGTCCGGCGCGAGATCGCCCGGCTCACCCTCGAGAAGCTGCTCCAGGACGGCCGCATCCATCCGGCGCGGATCGAGGAGATGTACTACCAGACGAAGTCCGAGATGGAGCGCCACATCGTCGAGCTCGGCGAGCAGGGCGAGTTCGAGGCCGGCGTTCAGGGGCTGCATCCCGAGCTGGTCAAGCTGCTCGGCCGCCTGCGCTTTCGGACCAGCTACGGCCAGAACGTGCTCGCTCACTCGATCGAGGTCGCCCAGCTGGCGGCGATGATGGCCCAGGAGCTCGGCGCCAGCGCCAAGACGGCCCGCCGCGCGGCGCTGCTGCACGACATCGGCAAGTCGGTGACGCACGAGATCGAGGGACCCCACGCGCTCGTCGGCGGGGACCTCGGCCGCAAGTACGGCGAGTCGGCCGCGGTGGCCCATGCGATGGAGGCCCATCACAACGAGGTGGAGCCGCAGACGATCGAGGCGGTGATCGTCCAGGCCGCCGACGCGCTGTCCGGAGCGCGGCCCGGCGCCCGCGGCGAGTCGCTGGAGCAGTACGTGAAGCGGCTGCGTGATCTCGAGCAGATCGCCGCTCGCCACAAGGGCGTCGACAAGGTCTACGCGATGCAGGCCGGGCGGGAGATCAGGGTGATGGTCGCCCCGGGCGACATCGACGACGACGCCGCGACGTTGCTGTCTCACGAGATCGCCCGTGAGATCGAGAAGCAGCTCGAGTATCCCGGCCAGATCAAGGTCACGGTGATCCGCGAATCGCGCGCCGTCGAGTACGCGCGCTGAGGGCGGGCGAGGCCCGGGCGCCGAGCCGGACCCTCGCTACGCTTGGCCCACGATGAAGCGCTATCACGTCACCACGTTTGGCTGCCAGATGAACGCGCACGACTCCGAGCGGATCAAGGGCATGCTCGAGAGCCTGGGGTACGCCGAATCGCCCAGTCGCGCCGACGCCGACCTCATCCTGTTCAACACCTGCTCGATCCGCGAGGCCGCTGACAGCAAGTTCGTCGCCCACCTCGGCGAGGCCAAGCGGCTCAAGCGCGAGGACCCGCAGCGGGTCATCGGCGTGGGCGGCTGCTGGGCGCAGTCGGTCAAGGACGAGGTGTTCACCCGGTTCCCCTTCGTCGACGTCGCGTTCGGCCCCGGCCAGGTGCACAAGCTGGCTGAGTTCCTGACGACCGACTCGCTCACCGCGCAGGGCTTCTTCGAGTTCGAGGGGTTCACTGGCCACCTGCCGGCCAAGCGTGCCCGCGAGTTCCAGGGATGGGTGCAGATCAGCGTCGGCTGCAACTCGGTGTGCTCGTACTGCATCGTCCCGTCGACGCGCGGGCGCGAGGTGAGCCGGGCGCCCGGCGAGCTGCTGGCCGAGGTGCGCACGCTGGCCGCCGACGGCGTCAAGGAGGTGACCCTGCTGGGCCAGAACGTCAACTCCTACGGCCGCGACCTGCCCCGGGATGATCGGATCAGCTTCTCCGAGCTGCTTGAACGAGTCGACGCCGTCCCCGGAATCGACCGCATCCGTTACACCAGCCCCCACCCCAAGGACATGCGCGAGGACGTGATCCGCGCCCACGCCGAGCTGCCGGCCCTGTGCGAGCACATCCACCTGCCGCTTCAGTCGGGCTCGAGCCCGGTCCTGAAGCGGATGCGACGCACTTACAGCCGCGAGCGCTACCTCGACCGGGTCGCGCTGATCCGCGAGCACGTGCCCGACTGCGCGCTCACCACCGACATCATCGTCGGCTTCCCGGGCGAGACCGAGGCCGATTTCGACCAGACGCTCGAGGTCGCCGAGGCGGTCGGCTTCGACGGCGCGTTCACGTTCATCTACTCCCCGCGGCGCGAGACCGAGGCGGCCACGCTGCCTGACCAGGTACCGCACGAGGTCAAGGTGGCCCGGATGGAACGACTCGTCGAGGTCGTCCAGCGGCGCGCGCGAGAGCGCGCTCAGCGGTTCGTGGGGCGCACGCTCGAGGTGCTCGTCGAGGGACCGTCGCGCACCGATCCGAGCCGGATCCGGGGACGATCCCGCCACAACAAGGTCGTCAACTTCGCCGGCCTGGGCGAACCGGGCGAGGTGCTCGAGGTCCAGATCACTGGCGCCACCAGCCAGACGCTGAGCGGCGAGGTCTCGCTGCTGGCCCGCGCCGCGGGCTGATCCGCACGGGGAGGCCACGACCGCGGAGTCCGTCCGACGGTCATGCGAACATGCGTTCGCATGCGGTGGAGCAACCTCAGCATGGAGTCCGAGGAGCGGGCTCGACTGCCCGGCTACCGGGAGGACGCGGTGGTGCGTCATTTCGAGGCGCCCGGCGCGATCTCGACCCGTTTTTACGAAGTCCGCGCCAAGTCGATCCTCAACCGGGTGCCCGAGGCGTCGCAGATGCCGTTCCGGTGGACGATCAACCCGTATCGCGGCTGCACCCACTCGTGCGCTTATTGTTTTGCCCGCCCAACACACGTCTATCTGGGCCTCGATGCCGGCCGGGACTTCGAACGCGAGATCGTGGTCAAGGTCAACGCGCCGGAGCGGCTCCGGGCCGAGCTGGCCAAGCCCTCGTGGCAGAGCGAGCACATCGCGCTGGGAACGAACACCGATCCCTACCAGTGGGTCGAGGGCCGCTACAAGCTGATGCCGGGGATCTGGCAGGCGATGATCGATGCTCGCAACCCCGGATCGATCCTCACCAAGTCGCCGCTGTTGCTGC
>DATCFW010000571.1:0-17330 GCA_036509295.1 Solirubrobacteraceae bacterium
TAGACGGGCCGGACCGAGCCCTGCCAGCCCGAGCTGCGGTGGCTGAACTGGAACAGCTCGTAGGCGGCGTTGGGCAGCGTGTGCAGGTCGACCCCGTCCACCCCGGCGCGGGCGAGGGAGAACAGCGCGTCGGTTGCCCACAGCGCGCTGGCGAACGTGTCGCTGACGCCCGCCTTGCCCCGGCAGGCGACCGAGTTGAGCTCATCGACGCGGATCAACCGGCCGGCCCGGTGGGCCATCGCCACCCAGCGCGTCAGGCTCCCCGCCAGTCCGACCGTGGCGTAGCTGGAGAGCAGATGCGAGATCGTCGGGTACTGGGGCGAGCTGGGCGGCACGTAGCAGTTGCGCAGCGGGTAGCGGTGGACGGTCATCGTCCTCACCCGCGGCTCGGTACGCAGGAAACCGGGCATCACCTGCACCCACGAGCCGGGGCCGGGCGTGGGCCCGACCGCGAGCGCCGGGCCGGCCAGCGGCAGCTGCCGGGCGCTGGCGGCGATCGCCGAGAACTGGCCGCGGAACGCCGGGTAGGCGAAGGTCTTGGGCCGGGCCGGCACGGGGACTCCGAACACGGTGTGGTACACGGTGATCTTGGCGTAGACATTGGGCTCGTTGCCGATCTCGAACGCGTCGATCGAGCCGGCGCCGAACGCCTTGATGTAATCGCGCGCCTCGGCCGCCGACAGGGCCGGCTCGTTGGCGGCCAGGTTGAGCCCCAAGATCATCCGGGCGCCGAGGTCCTTGGCCAGCGTGGCGGTCGTCGCCATCCAGCTCGGAGTGAGCTTGTAGGCGACATACGCCGGGGGCTTGACCCCTCGCGCCGGCGCGTAGGACACGTCGGTGCTGTCGCCGCCGATCCGCAGCACCGGCGCCTGGCTCGGGGTGAGGTTGCGGATCAGCTGGACGAGCACGGGGTTGACCTGCGCGGGATCGGAGCCGGTGTAGGTCCGCACGGCCTGGAACTCGAACGAGAACCCGAGGAAGCCCGGGGCGATCGGCTGGCCGACCATCCGGTTGCCGACCGAGACCGTGACCGGGGGATCGCCGCCGCCGGCCGTGCGGTGAGACCCGGACGCGGCGCCGGACGCCGAGCCCGCGCCCGACGCCGGCAACGCGCTCGTGCCCGTCCCGGTCGTGCCGTCGGCGAGCGCGGCCGCTTCCGAGGTGATCCCGGAGGGCCGCCGCGGGTGATCGGCGGCCGGGCCGACCAGCAGCCAGGCCGCCAGTGCGCCCGCGAGGAGCAGCACCGCGGCGGCGACCGGTGGGCCCCACGGAAACAGCCGACGCGACATCGCCTAGCGCCCTTCCCGGAGTGCGGCTTCGGTCTCGGCGATCGCCTGATCGGCGGATCGAAACCACACCGAGCGGATCCCGAGCTCCCGCGCGGCGGCGCAGTTGACCTCCACATCGTCGATCAGCAGCGCCGCGCCGGCCGGGACCCCGAGCCGCTCGAGCGTCAGCTCATAGATCCGGCGCTCGGGTTTGCGCGTGCCAACGAACGCAGAGTCGACGACGACGTCGAAGATCTCGTCGACGGGCAGCATCGCCCGCCACAGCCGCTCCCACTCGCGCACGTTGTTGGTGCAGATCGCCAGCTGGAAGCCGCGCTCGCTCAGGGCGCGCATGTAGTCGATCATCGGCTCGTTGGGCTCGAGGTGGGCGAAGTAGCTCTCGCCGAAGCCGTCGAGCTCGATCGTCCGGCCGAGCTGCTCGGTCAGCTGACGGCCAAGCGTGGACAGGAACTCGGGCTCGCCGAGCCGCCCGGTCTCGAGCTCGAACAGCGGGTTGCGCCCCCGCCGGTCGCCGATCGCCGCCATCGCCGTGCCGAGCTCCTCCAGCGGGACACCCGAGGACTCCTGGAACGCCTGGAATGACCCGAGCAGCGGCGACGTGAGCACGCCGCCGAAATCGCTGATGACCGCCTCGATACGCCCCATCGGCTTCAGTGGCCCACCCGGCACTAGAACGTGGCGAGCACGTAGACGCCGGCGCCCTCCCGGCCACGACTGTGGCAGCGCAGCGGGATCACCTGCAGCGCGAGCCCGGCGGCCTGCGCCGCGACGCCCGCCCCGCTCGCCTCGCCGGACGCCCGGCGGGGGAACTCGTTCTCCCCCTCGCCGATCCACAACTCAAGATTGGCCCGGGCCGGACGGCCGGAGCCGGCGTAGGTGGTAGATAGACGGGGGTCTGAAACCGGGACCCAGCCCTCCGGGTCAAACAACGTGGCGGCGATCAGGTCAGCCTCCTGGCCGACGCCCTCGGCGGCCCGCAGCGCCAGCAGCGTGAAGGCATCGTCATCGGCGAACCACCCGGACACCGAGCGGGCGGAGCCGAGCGACCCGGCGTCGACGCCCTCGATCACGCACCGGGTGCCGACGCAGTCGACGCTGCGCGCGGCGGCCGAGAGGGTGATCGTGCCCTGGACCCGGCACAGCTCCTGAAAGCCGGACACCGCCTCGGTCTCGTCGGCGGCCGCCGCCTGCTTGGGGTCCTCACCGGCGGGCTCGACGTGGAGATCGAACCCGTCGCCGCTCAGGCGCCAGCCGCGCCCGTCGGGACTCCAGCTCGCCTCGAGCACGCCCGGTGTCGCGCCCCCCCCGGTGGCGTCTCCGAACGCCACCGCCGGGTGAGCGCCGCTGACCGCGGCGCCCCAAATCCCGCCGTCGACGTCTCCGAACGCGAGCGTTCGGAGCTGGCTGTCCTGCGCGGCGGTCATCCGTGCAGCCGGGCCTGGTCGACGTCCGTCGCCGTCGAGTCAACGTCATACGCTGCGCGCGGCGTCCGCGAGAATCGAGTCGCGGCGACGACCACGCGGCTGCGGAAGTTCCGGGCGATCGTGCGGCCGGCGAGCTTCCGCGTCGGCGACAGCAGCAGGCACAGCCCGATCACGTCGGTGATGAACCCGGGGATCATCAGCGCCACCCCGCCGACGAGGATGAGCGCCCCGTCGATCGCCTCGCGTCCGGGGGGGCGGCCCGCGGTCACCGCCGCGCTGAGCCGCCGCCAAGCGGTCCGGCCCTCCGCCTTGGCCAGCCACAGGCCGAGCGGCCAGCCAATGATCAGCAGCACCACCGTGAGCAGCACGCCGATCGCGTTGGCGACCTGGATCGCCACGAACAGCTCGGCGATCGGCCAGAGGATGAGCAGCAGGAGAGCGAACATGTCTGCTTAAGGCTAGTGCCGCTCAGCGCGAAACGTGCGCTCGGCAGCGAAGAGATGACGAAGAGCTGATCGCCTACCGGTCGTCGTCGGGCTCGAGCGCATCCGCGCCGAGCCCGAGCGCCACCTGGACGCCGACCAGCAGCTCGGCGTCCGGCTCGTCGCCCGCATCCATCCCGAGCGTCGCCCGGGTGCCCCGCTCCCAGTTGAACAGGCCGACGTCGACCGCCTCGAGCGACAGCCCGCAGGCGTCGGCCAGCTCGGCGGCGCGACGCTCGAGCAGCAGCGGGTCGCCGATCCCGAGCACGCGCTTGGCGGCGACGGTGACCGGGTCGTTGCCGCCGAAGCCGAGGGCGGCGGCCTGCAGCTCGTACACGCCGAGCCGGCCGAGCGACGCCAGCAGCTCGAACCGTGCGCCCCGATCGAGCCCCGGAAGCGCCAGGCGTTCGAACCCGCGGGAGAACCGACGCTCGGGGGTCCACGCGGCCTCGCCGGTGAACGCCGCGGCCTGCGATCCGCTCCGTTGGGCCCAGGCGCGGTACGCATCGATCGTCCGCTGTCCGCGGCCGGCCTCATACGCGGTCCGCGGCCCGGTCGCGACGCCATCGAGATGCGGCGGCTCGCCCGAGCTCCACGACGTGCGCGCCGCCTCGATCCCGGCGAACGGCGCGTCCCCGTCCAATGGCCCGACGTAGGCGATCAGGAAGGCGAGCCAGGTCCGCTCCTCGAGGTCGCCGCCGGCGTCAGCGTCCGCGACCTCGGCGTACAGACCGGGAGGGTCGGCCGCCAGCCGGGCCAGCCGCGTCTCGGCGAACGCGAGCTCCTCCGCGAGGCGCGCCGCGTCGGCACCGGACCTCAATCCGGGCAGGAGCGCTGACCGAAACCCGTCCTCGGCACCGCGGGACAGCCGGCGGACGATCACGCCCTGAGATCCGCGCCCGCCACGCCGGGACGTGGACCGGGCGCCGGAGCCGGAGCGCCTGGAGGCGTCGCTCGAGCCCGAGCCGGCGGCGCGCGCCGGTCGCGTCGTCTGCCCGCCGGGAGACACCACCGGCCGCATCTCGACCGCCTGCTCGCGCGCGCAGATCGGACAGTTCTGGACGAGGCGATTGTGGCGGCAGAACGTCGGCATCGGCAGCTAGTGACCCTCCCACTCATTCCTGAGATGAACCACTGGCGACAACTATAGGTCGGCGTCCCGCAGGGCCCGGGCCGCGGCGCGAGCGTCGCGAACGCTCGGTGGCTGACCACTGACCCACGGCTCGACGGCCACCTCGCCCGGCACCGGGGCGGCCGCCTCGTCCCGACGGTGCTCGCGGGCGCGCGCCATGACCTCGCGGAAGCTCGAGAAGCGGAAGATGAGCACCAGCGCGCCGAAGCCGAGCGCCGAGCCGAGGATCGCGGTGGCGATCTGCTGCCCGACGGAGAACGCCGGCGTCGCGGCGTTGTGGGCGAAGATCGTCAGCAGCAGCGCCTGCTGCACGCCCGCGCCCCCGGGAGTGAACGGGAACACCGACGCGATCACCTGCACCGCGAGGACGAGCAGCGCGTTGCGGACCGAGCCGCCGATGTGGAACGCGTCGAGCAGCGCCCAGTAGGAGGCGAAGCGAGCGATCCAGCTGGCGAACTGCCAGGTCGCCATCTCGCGCCGGTAGCGGCGACGGTCCGACAGGATCGTCAGACCGAGCCGGATGCGTTGCCAGAACGCCCGAACCTTGGCGGAGAGCAGCGCGAAGGCGACGAGGAAGGCGATCGCCAGCACCGTGAGGAAGAACAGGGTGAAGCGCATGTTGGAGGCGAAGAAGCTGATGTCAAACGCCGGCAGCTTGGAGAAGTCGGGCGGCTTGGGGAACACGCCCTGCGTGAACGCGAAGCCCATCACCAGCAACCCGATGAGCCAGTCGAAGATGACGCCCGTCGACAGGGCCGTGGCGATCGTCGGGTAGCTGCCATCGCGGATCGCCATCCGGGTCAGGAACAGCTGCGCGACGTTGCCGCCGCCGAGCGGGAAGACGTTGTTGACGGCGTAGCCGACCATGTAGCCGCCCCAGACGTCACGCCAGCGCACGCCTCGGTCCGGATATGCGGCGCGCACCGCTGAGAACAGGGCGCGCGATCGCAGCAACAGGTACACGCCGTACAGCGCGAGCCCAATCAGCAGAGACGGCCAGCTGAGGCTGGCCAGCTGGGAGAAGAACGTCCCCGCCGAGGACAGGAGGCTGTCGATCGTGCCGATGAACGAGCCCGGCGGGTGATGGGCCGCCGCATGATGTGTCACCTGGACGATCGTCTGAGTGCCGGCCATCCCCACACGGTCGCACACGCGCCCGTCGACCGCCGCAGGATCTCGCGCCGCGCGCCCGGCGAGCGGCGATGTTGATTTCCAACCGGTCCGCGCCGGTCAGACCGGCAACGCGCCGATAACGATCCGCGAGCGCAGAAGAAAAGGACCGGGGGGCCCAGATCCATCTGGGCCCCCCGGAGAGTCAGGGAAGTGGGGGCGCAGTTCCCTGACCGACAGGGGCGAGTTTCCCCGTCCCAAGCCTTGAGTAAACCTCAATGCCCCAAACAATTTTGCGACGCACCGCCGACGCGCCGCACCGCCACGGTTAAACGTATCAGCTTCGCGCGCAGCCGTGAATAAGAAATCCGTTCTTCCCACCTGTGATTCATCTGCCCCGCGGCGGGGCGATCAGCGCTCGCGGGTGGCCGGCCCGGTAAAGAATTCCTCGCCCGGCCGGACCGTTCCGGCGGCCTCCGCCTCGTGGCGCAGAGTCCGGTCGGCCTCCCCACTCCACGCGCCCACGGCGAGGCGCTCGCGGTCAGCGTCCATCGGGCTGCCGCCGAGATCGGCGTTGATGATCCGAGCGCACTTGCGGCCCTCGGCGATGGCCGTCACGACCAGCGACTGACCGACGCGGGCGTCGCCGCAGGCGTAGACGCGGCCCACCGACGTTCGGTAGGTCTGCAGGGTGCGGATGTTCCGGCGGCGGTCGACCTCGAGCCCGAGCTGGTCGACCAGTCCCTCGTGCTCGGGATGCTCGAACCCGATGGCGATGAGGACGAGATCGGCCTCGAGGACGAACTCGCTGCCCGGCACCGGGGTGAGGTCACGCGACGAGCTGCCGGTGACCTGGCGGGCGTACACGTGGCTCACCATGCCGTCCTTGCCACCGAAGCCGGTCAGCTCGGTCCCCCACCGGCGCTTGCCGCCCTCGTCGAGCGCGTAGGTCGTCGCCGTCCGCTTGGGCGGCAGCGGCCATGGCGCGCGCGGGTCGCCGTGCTCGGGGAGCCGTGCGTAGACATCGAGTATGACGACGCTGCGAGCCCCCTCCCGGTGGGAGTTGGAGATGCAGTCCATGCCGGTGTCACCACCGCCGATCACGATTACCTTCTTGCCGGCGGCGCTGATCTCGCCAGGGTGGGCGGGGTCCGCGTCCGGCGCCCGGGTGCGACGCCCCTGCTGCGCCGCCACCCAGCGGTTGCGCTGGTAGAGGTACTGCATCGCCGGGTGGATTCCGGCGAGATCGCGACCGGGCACATCGAGGTCCCGGGAGACGCGCGAACCGATGGCGATGACGATGGCGTCGAATCGCTCGTCGAGCTCCTGACCGGTGATGTCGCGCCCCACGTCGGTGTCATACACGAACTCGATCCCCTCCTGCTCGAGGATCGCCACCCGCCGGTCGATCACCGACTTCTCGAGCTTGGCGTCCGGCACGCCGAAGCGCAGGAGTCCGCCGGGGCCCTCATCACGCTCGAACACCGTGACCTGATGCCCGCACTGGTTGAGTTCGGCGGCCACCGCCAGGCCGGCCGGCCCGGAGCCGACCACGGCCACCGTGCGACCGGAGCGCCGCCCGGGCGGGTGGGGCACGATCCACCCTTCGGCGTACGCGCGCTCGACGATCGCCAGCTCGATCTGCTCGATCGTGACCGGATCGTCATTGATCGCCAGCACGCAGGCCGATTCGCACGGCGCGGGGCAGATGAGCCCGGTGAACTCCGGAAAGTTGTTGGTGGCGTGCAGCTGATCGCTCGCGTCACGCCACTTATCGCGGTAGACGAGGTCGTTCCAGTCGGGGATGAGGTTCCCCAGCGGGCAGCCCTCATGGCAGAACGGCACGCCGCAGTCCATGCAGCGGGCGCCCTGGCGGCGTAGCTCGGGTTCGGGCTGGAGCTCGAAGTAGCGGTCGTAGTCGCGCACCCGCCGGCTGGGGTCGCGCTTGTCGAAGCCGACCCGGTGGATCTTGAGGAATGCGCCGAGCTCGCCCATCAGGCGCTGACCAGCTCGGCCCGCTCGGCGAGGACGCGCTTGTAGTCGCGCGGCATCACCTTCACGAACCGCTGACTCTCTCGCTCCCAGGAGGCGAGCACGTTGCGCGCCCGCAGGGAGCCGGTGCGCGCCGCATGCTCGGAGATGAGCGCCTTGACCTCCCGCTCGTCGGCCTCGTCGAGCGGGTCGAGATCGACGAGCTCGGTGTTGCACCGCCCGCGGAACCGGTTGTCGCGGTCATATACGTAGGCGATGCCGCCACTCATTCCGGCGGCGAAGTTGAGCCCGGTGGTACCGAGGACGACGACGCGACCGCCGGTCATGTACTCGCAACCGTGGTCTCCGACACCCTCGACGACGGCGTGGGCCCCCGAGTTGCGCACCGCGAAGCGCTCGCCGGCGAGGCCGCGGAAGAACGCCCGGCCGGAGGTGGCGCCATACAGGACGGTGTTCCCGACGATCATGTTCTCCTCGGGCCGGAACAGCGCGGACTCGGGCGGGCGGACCGCCACGATCCCCCCGGACAGGCCCTTACCGGTGTAGTCGTTGGTCTCGCCGCGCAGCGAGAACGTCACCCCGGGGGCGAGCCACGCGGCAAAGCTCTGGCCGGCTGAGCCGCTGAACGAGACATCGATCGTGCCCTCAGGCAGTCCGAGCGCCCCCCGCCGGCGGGCGATCTCCCCGGACAGGATGCCGCCGACGGTGCGGTTGACGTTGCGCACCGGGATGGGTCCCTGCCGAACCGGCTCGCCGTTCTCGATCGCCGGGCCGCAGAGCTGGACGAGCTCCCAGTCCAGCGCGTCGTCGAGCACCGGGGCCTGCCGGCGGGTGCGGTGGCGCGGGACCTCGGGCGGGAGGTCGACGGAGGCGAGCACCATCGACAGGTCCACCCCGCGCGCTTTCCAGTGATCGATCGCCTCATCGGTCTCGAGCAGGTCGGCGCGGCCGATCAGGTCCTCGAACCGGCGCACGCCGAGCGACGCCATGAGCCCGCGGACCTCCTCGGCGACGAACATCAGGTACGCGGTCACGTGCTCCGGGGTGCCGGCGAAGCGCGCCCGCAGCTCGGGATCCTGAGTGGCGATGCCGACCGGGCAGGTGTTGAGGTGACAGACCCGCATCATGATGCAGCCCAGGGCGATCAGGGGAGCGGTGGAGAACCCGAACTCGTCGGCGCCGAGCAGCGCCCCGATGACGACGTCCCGGCCAGTCTTGATCTGGCCGTCGACCTCGACCGTGATCCGGCTGCGCAGATCGTTGAGCAGGAGGGTCTGCTGGGTCTCGGCCAGTCCGATCTCCCACGGAACGCCGGCCGACTGCACCGAGGACTGCGGTGAGGCGCCGGTGCCGCCGTCGTGGCCGGAGATGGTCACGTGATCGGCGTTGGCCTTGGCCACCCCGGCGGCCACGGTGCCGACGCCGACCTCCGAGACGAGCTTGACCGACACCGAGCTCGTCGGGTTGGCGCAACGCAGGTCGTAGATGAGCTGCTTGAGGTCCTCGATCGAGTAGATGTCGTGGTGCGGCGGCGGGGAGATGAGCCCCACGCCGGGGGTCGAGTAGCGGATCTTGGCGATGTACTCGTCGACCTTGTGACCCGGGAGCTGGCCGCCCTCGCCCGGCTTAGCGCCCTGCGCCATCTTGATCTGGAGCTGATCGGCGTTGACGAGATAATCGATCGTCACCCCGAAGCGCCCCGACGCGACCTGCTTGATCGCCGACCGGCGCAGATCGCCGTTCTCATCGGGAACGAACCGCGCGGGGTCCTCTCCCCCCTCTCCGGTGTTGGACTTGGCACCGAGCCGGTTCATGGCGATGGCCAGCGTCTCGTGAGCCTCGCGCGACAGCGAGCCGAGGCTCATCGCCCCCGTGCTGAACCGCTTGACGATGTCGGTGGCCGGCTCGACCTCGTCGATCGGCACCGGCTCGGCCGCGGTGCGCAGCTTCATCAGGCCGCGCAGCGCCGCCCGGGCCGTCGCCTCATCATTGGTCAGGCGGGCGAACTCGTCGTAGGTCTCCTGCGGGTCGGCCGCGACCGGCCCCGGGGTCTTGTGACCGTTACCGTCGCCGTTCCCGCTGCCGGCCTTGGCGCGGACCGCGTGCTGGAGGGTGGCGATCGTGTCGGGGTTCCAGATGTGGCGCTCGCCGTCCCGGCGCCACTGGAGCACGCCGCCGACGGGGAGCACCTCGCGCTCGGTCGCCGGGTAGGCCCGGAAGTGGCGGCCGAGCGCCTCGGCGGCGAGCACCTCGAGACCGATGCCGCCGATCCGCGACGCCGTGCCGGTGAAATGGCGGTCGATCAGCTCGGGCTCGAGCCCGACGGCCTCGAAGATCTGGGCGCCGCAGTAGGACTGGATCGTCGAGATCCCCATCTTGGAGATCGTCTTGAGCAGCCCCTTGCCGATCGCCTTGACGATCCGCTGCTCGGCCTCATCGCGCTCAAGGTCCTCGGGGAGCAGCGCGCGGTCGGCGAGCTCGTCGAGTGACTCGAACATCAGGTACGGGTTGATCGCCGAGGCGCCGTAGCCGATCAGCGTTGCCATGTGGTGAATGTCCCGGGGCTCGCCGGACTCGATCACCAGGCCGGTGCGCAGCCGCGTGCCGGCCCGGACGAGGTGGTGGTGAACCGCGGCGACGGCGAGCAGCGACGGCATCGCCACGCGCTCGGGACCGAGATTGCGATCGGACAGGATGAGGATGTTGGCGCCGTGCTCGACCTGGCTGGAGGCCTCCTCGCACAGCGCATCGAGCCGGCGCTCCATGCCGTCGGGCCCGGCCTCGATCGGCCAGGTGATGTCGAGCGTGGCGGCGTCGAAGATCTCGTGCGACACCTGGCGGAGCTTCTCCAGCTGGGGGTTACGCAGGATCGGCTGGGAGATGACGAGCTGGTGGGCCTGTTCGGGGGCCTCGGAGAGGAGATTGACCTCGGCGCCGACCCCGGTCTGCAGACTCATGACGACGTTCTCGCGGATCGGGTCGACCGGCGGGTTGGTGACCTGGGCGAACAGCTGCTTGAAGTAGCTGAACAACGGCGGCTGACGATCGGACAGGACCGCCAGGGCGGAGTCGTTGCCCATGCTCGCCACCGGCTCCTCGCCGTGGGACGCCATCGGCGCGATGATCAGCCGCAGATCCTCCTGCGAGTAGCCGAACGCGAGCTGCCGGGAGCGCAGCGGCTCGACGCGCGGGACGCGAGGCTCGCGCTCGGGGAGATCGTCGATGGCGACGACGGACCGCTCGTACCACTCGCCGTAAGGCTTACGACGCGCGACGCGGCGCTTGACCTCCTCGTCCTCGACGATCCGGCCCTCCTCGAGGTCGAGCAGGAAGATCTTGCCGGGCGCCAGTCGCCCCTTGCGCTGCACGTGCTCGGGGGCGACGGTGATGACCCCGGTCTCGGAGGCGAGCACGACGTAGCCCTCGGTGTCCTGCACCCAGCGGCCCGGGCGCAGGCCGTTGCGGTCGAGCACCGCCCCGGCCATCCGGCCGTCGGTGAACGCCACCGCAGCGGGGCCGTCCCACGGCTCCATCAGGCAGGAGTGAAAGTCATAGAAGCCCTTGACGTCGGGGTCGATGTCAGCGCGGGTCCGATACGCCTCGGGGATCATCATCATCAGCGCGTGGGCGATCGAGCGGCCGCTGAGGACGAGCAGCTCGAGCACGTTGTCCAGCGTGGCCGAGTCAGAGCCGCCCAGGCGCACGACCGGCAGCACCTTGCTGAGGTCCTCACCGAACAGCTCGGACGCGAGCTGGGACTCGCGGGCGCGCATCCAGTTGACGTTCCCCCGCAGCGTGTTGACCTCACCGTTGTGGGCGACCATCCGGTACGGGTGGGCCAGCTCCCAGCTCGGGAAGGTGTTGGTCGAGAACCGCGAATGCACCAGCGCCAGCCGCGACGCCACCCGCGGGTCACGGAGGTCGGGGAAGTAGCGCGGCAGCTGCGGCGCGGTGAGCATCCCCTTATAGACGATCGTCCGGCTGCTGAAGCTCGGGAGCGCGATCTCGGTGCCGCCGGCGCGCTCGACGACGCGGCGGATCACGTACAGCTTGCGCTCGAACGCGCCCTGGTCCTCGATCTCCTCGCCGGCCTCGATGATGACCTGTCGCATCACCGGCGCCGACAGGCGGGCGGTCTCGCCGACGTGGCGATCGTCGACGGGAACGTCGCGCCACCACAGCACCCGCTGACCCTCGGCCTGCACCGTCTGGTCAATCAGCTGCTCGAACGCGCGCCGCCGCTCCGGATCGGCCGGCAAGTAGCAGACGCCGATGCCATAGCGGCCGGGCGGTGGCAGCTCGATGCCCGACACCGCACCGCGGATGAACGCGTCGGGGATCTGGAGCAGGATCCCGGCGCCGTCCCCGGTGTTGGGGTCCGCGCCCTCGGCGCCGCGGTGCTCCATGTTCTCCAGCGCCTCCAGCGCCTTCTCGACCACGGCGTGGCTGGCCTCGCCCCAGAGCTTGGCCACCAGGGCGATGCCGCAGCCGTCATGCTCGTTTCGCGGGTCGTAGAGGCCAGTGGCCCCGGGGGGAGCGGTGCGATCCATGAGGCGGTGCCTTCGTCGGCGTGGTCAGGGCAGGCACTGCGGGGCAGCCGGAAAATCGTACCAACGCATCCCGGGCGGCTGCGAGCTCTACGCCCGGGCGCCGGCCGGGTCGAGCCCGACCGGGCGACATCTGTCAGCTCACAGCTGCATTATCTCACAGCCCGGCACCGTGGTCGGGCTAGGACTTCGCCTTGGCCTTAGCGCGACTGCCGGACTTGGCGTCCGACGAGGAATCGTCGTTACCGGACCGGGTGGCCCGCTTGCGCGGCTTGGCCGCTGCCTTTCTGGGGGCGGACGCCAGCTCGTCGGAGCTGCCGCTGCGAACCTCGGCCAGGCTGGCCTCCAGGGCCGCCATCAGGTCGGGGACCGGCGTCTCGTCCTCGGCCTCGGGCTGCACGGCGATCTCCTCGCCGGCGGCCTTGCGCTCGATCAGGTCGAGCACTCGCTCGCGGTACTCGTCCTTGAATCTGGTGGGGTCGAAGTCGGCGGACAGCGAGTCGATCAGCTGCTGGGCCATCGTCAGCTCGCGCTTGGTCGCCTCGGCCTCGGCGAGCCCGTCGAGCTCATCGATGCGGTCGGATGAGAGCACCTCGTCGCCGAACAGCATCGTGGACAGCGCCATCGCGTCCCCGGCCGGCCGCAGCGCGCACAGCTGCTGCTTGGAGCGGATGACGATCTTGCCGATCGCCACCTTACCGGCCTCGCGCATCGCCTCCAACAGCAGGCGGTACGCCTTGGCCCCGCCGGTGGCCGGGGCCAGGTAGTAGGAGTGGTCGTAGTAGATCGGGTCGATGTCTACGAGATCGACGAACTCCTCGATGTCGATCGTCTTGGTCGCCTTGGGGTCGAGCGCGTCAAGCTCCTCGGGCTCGATCAGCACATAGTGGTCCGGGGTCAGCTCGTACCCCTTGACGATGTCCTCAAAGGCGACCTCGTCGCCGGTCGACGGATCGACCCGCTTCTGGCGGATGCGGGCTCCCGTCTTGCTCGAGAGCTGGTGGAAGCGCACCGTCTTGGGCGACGTGGCGCTGTAGAGCTTGACGGGCACGTTCACCAGACCGAAGCTGATGGCGCCACTCCAGATTGCGCGGGGCATGGTGGGTTTGTATACCGCAGCGCCGGCATCGGCAAGCGCTGAGCGCAGACTTGCCGGCTACCGGCCGATCGAGGACATGTCGGCGTAGCGGTCCCCGGCGGCCGATCCCGACGGCGCCGCCTCGTCGATGCGCGCCAGATCCTCGGCTGACAGCGACACCTCGGTGGCCTCGACGTTCTCCTCCAGATAGGTGCGGCGCTTGGTCCCGGGAATCGGCACGACGTCGTCGCCCTGCGCCATCACCCACGCCAGCGCCAGCTGTCCGGGGGCGCAGCCCTTCTCCCGCGCGATCTCGGTGACGCGATCAACCAGTTCGAGGTTTCGATTGAAATTCTCGCCCTGGAAGCGCGGGCTGTGACGGCGGAAGTCGTCCTCGCCGAGATCGGCCGGCGTCTTGATCTGGCCGGTGAGAAAGCCACGGCCGAGCGGGCTGTAGGCGACCAATCCGATGCCCAGCTCGCGCAGCGTCGGCAGGATCTCCGCCTCGGGGTCCCGGCTCCACAGCGAGTACTCGCTCTGCAGCGCGCTGATCGGGTGCACCTCGTGAGCCCGGCGGATCGTCTGCGCCGACGCCTCCGAGAGGCCGAGGAAGCGGACCTTGCCGGCATCGATCAGCGACGCCATCGCGCCGACCGTCTCCTCGATCGGGACGTCGGGATCGACGCGGTGCTGGTAGTAGAGGTCGATGTGCTCCAGACCGAGGCGGCGCAGCGAGGCGTCGCACGCGTGGAGCACGTAGTCGGGGCGACCGTTGACCCCGCGAGCTCGGGGGTTGTTGGGGTCACGCACGATTCCGAACTTGGTGGCGAGCACGACTTCGTCGCGACGGTCGGCGATCGCGCCCCCCACCAGCTGCTCATTCGTGTACGGCCCATAGACATCCGAGGTGTCCAGGAAGGTGACCCCGAGGTTGAGGGCGTGGTGGATGGTGGCGACGGCCTCGGTCTCATCGGCGGAGCCGTAGAACTCCGACATGCCCATGCACCCCAGCCCCTCGGCCGAGACGGTCAATCCCTGTGTTCCCAGCGCGCGTTGTTCCATGCAGGCCAGGATAGGGTCCGCGCCGAAGTAACTGGCGGAGACTGATCTCACGCCGCCGGCCCGTCTGACGTTTCATCCTCAGTGAGACTGCCACCGTTCCAAACCCTGCTCGACGCGCACAGCCGTGACGTCCATCGGTTTCTCATCGCCACGGTCGGATCCGTCGATGCCGACGACTGTTACCAGGAGACGTGGCTGGCGGCCCTGCGGGCCTACCCCGACGTACGCGACACGTCCAATCTCCGCGGCTGGCTGTTCACGATCGCGCATCGCAAGGCGATCGATCACGTCCGAGCGCGGGTGCGGCGGGCCACGCCGGTGCCAGAGCCCGCCGAGCTCCCGCGGGCCCCGATCGCCGACGCACCGGCCATGGCCGACGGCGGGGACCTGTGGTCCGCGGTGGCCGCGCTGCCCGACAAGCAGCGCACCGCGGTCGCGCTGCGATTCATCGCCGATTCGGCGTACGCCGAGATCGCCAATGCGATGCAGACCAGTGAGCCCGCGGCACGCCGCAATGTTCACGAGGGGCTCAAGCGCCTGAGAAAGGAAGCAGTGAGATGAGCCAGGTCGACTCCAACCACACGTCAGACGAGGGCACCGCAGCGGTGGAGCGGGCGCTGCGTGAGGCGATCCGGCACCCGGGCGCCCCCGGCGCGCAGCCACCGGCCATCACCGACGCGGCCGCGGCCGCCGGGCTGCTCGACGTCGCCTACGCGACGGTGGACTCGCCCGTGGGCACGCTCGTGCTGGCGACGACGCCGGCGGGGTTGGCCCGGCTCGCCTACGTCGACGGCGACGAGGACGCGGTCCTGGAGGACCTGGCGGCTCGCCTGTCCCCCCGCATGCTGTGCGCGCCGGCGCGCCTGGACGAGCCGCGGCGCGAGCTCGAGGAGTACTTCAGCGGGCGCCGGCGCCGGTTCGACGTACCGCTCGACCTGCGGCTGATGACCGATTTCACCCGCCGGGTGCTCACAGCGACGGCGGCCATCCCGTACGGCGCGGTGTCCACCTATCGCGACGTGGCGCAGCGGGCCGGGAGCCCGCGGGGATTCCGGGCCGCCGGCAACGCGCTCGGATCCAATCCGCTGCCGATCGTGCTCCCCTGCCATCGGGTGCTGCACAGCGGCGGGGGGCTCGGCGGCTACACCGGCGGGGTGCAACGCAAGCGGACGCTGCTGGCGATCGAGCGAGGGCAGCCGCCGGTGTGATCAGTGTCACGTAAGGCTGACACCTGAGCCTGAGTCGTCGCTGGTGTATTGCGCGTGCCTGGGGTAGTACTCCGGCATGGACTTCATGGGCCGGCTGCGCGCCTTCGACCGTTATCAGCAGCGCAAGAGGGGCCTCGCCATCCCGGTCGCGGTGCTCAAGAAGTTCGGCAACGACCAGGCGGGCAACCTCGCGGCGCTGATCGCCTATTTCGGCTTCTTCTCGCTGTTCCCGCTGCTGTTGGTGTTCACGACCATCCTCGGCTTCGTGCTCAGCGGCGACCCGGGCGCCCAGAGTGCGGTGGTGCACTCGGCGCTCGGGCAGTTGCCGATCATCAGCAACAGCCTCAGGCTGCACAGCCTCAGCGGCAACGTCGTCGCCCTGGTCCTCGGCCTGGCCACCTCTCTGTGGGCGGGCCTCGGCGTCACCAACGCGGCACAGACCGCGCTCGACACGGTGTGGGCGATCCCGTTCAAGGATCGACCGAACTTCGTCAAGTCGCGGGCGCGGGGTCTCGCCCTGCTCGTCTCGCTCGGCGTGCTGTTCATCATCTCGACCGGAGCATCTGGGCTGGTGAGCGCCGGATTCGGCGGGGTCGGCGCCAAGATCGCCGGCTACGTCGTCGCGTTGGTGGTCAACTTCGGCCTGTTCTTCGCCTCGTTCAGATTCATGACGGTTCGCTCGATCCGGTCACGTGACCTGCGGGTCGGCAGTGTGGTTGCGAGCGTGCTCTGGACCGTCCTGCAGTCGCTCGGCGGCTACTACATCGGCCACGTGCTCAAGGGGGACAAGGGCACCTACGGTGAGTTCGCCACCGTCATCGTGCTACTCGTCTGGCTCCACCTGGGCGCTCAGATCACGCTGTACTCGGCTGAGATCAACGTCGTGATGACCCGCCGGCTGTGGCCCCGGAGCCTGTTCGGTCCGCCGGACGCGCCCGCCGACCAGCGGACGCTCCGGGCCCTGGCCAAAGTCGAGGAGCGCTCCGAGGAGCAGCACGTCGACGTCGAGTTCAAGAGCTGACGACCGGCCGACCGGCCCAGCTCAGAACAGCCGGTCCGGCGAGTCGCGTCGGGTCATCTCCAGCGGCCACGAGCACAGTCCGCCCTCCGCCGGACAGCCACCGCAGATTCCCCGGTGGGGCGCCGGCGAGACCGTGAACTCGCGGTCAAGGACGCCCCGACTGACCTGGCCCAGGGCCGCCTCGAGCTCGGCGGCCTGCGAGCGGTGATACTCGGCCACCACCGGCGCGTCGGGCGCCTCGAGAAAGCAGTAGGCGACCTGCACACCGTCCGCTCCGGTCCGCAGCGCCGCCAGGGCGTAGACGAGGCGCTGGGTCGCATACTCGGCCTCCACCACCATCGGCGGCGTGAGCGCGGTCAGTCGATCGCTCTTGTAATCGACGACCAGGGCCCGCCCGGGGTGGGCGGGGTCCGATTCTCGCGCGAGCACGTCGACGGCGCCGACGACGAGGACGCCGTCCGCGGCCGGGAACGCGAATCGCTCCTCGCGCCGGACGTTTGTGGCGCGCCCCAGGCGCCCGCACAGCTCGGTGGCGGCGAATCGCCGGATGAGCGCGGCCAGCTCGTCGGCCTCGGCCGGGCCGGGCGGCGGGGACAACCGGGCCCGGACGGCGGCCGCCGCGATCGCGTCGCGGTCAGGCACGACGGGCCGGCGGAAGTCCAGACGCTCGAGCACGGCATGCAGCAGGACACCGCGGTCGGCGGCGCTGCGCGGACCGGCCGGCGGTTCGGATGGCGGACGGGTCTCGGGGACCGGCGGCAGGCCGAGTACCCGCTCGGCATAGAAGCGATAGCCGCAGCGGGCGTACTCACCGAGTGAGGAGTAGCTCACGGTGGAGACCGGAGGCGCCGTGCCCGCCGGCGGCGCGGCGGCGACCTCGGCCTCGGCCGGCGCGACGGCCCCCGGCGGGGGATCGGCACCCCTGAGCGCCACCGCCGCCGCGTCCTGCTCGGCCCAGTTCTCCGGGCGCCCGATCCGGACCGCG
>DATCFW010000572.1:0-4982 GCA_036509295.1 Solirubrobacteraceae bacterium
GATCGCCCGCGCGCGTCCGGCCGCACCTGACCCGGCCGCGCCCGACCCGGGCGGGGCCCACTCGAGACGCTAGGAGCGCGGACGATCCGAGATCGCGGCGGCCCGCGCGTACGCGGGGCGCGCCTCGCCGCGCCGGAGGTAGGCCTCGAGCGCCGGCCACGCGGCCAGGAGCTCGCGCGCGACGGCGCCCTGGAGCACGCTGGCGCACATCACGTCGGCGACGCCGAACCGATCGGCGATCAACCACTCGCCCGGACCGAGTGCTAACTCGAGCGCGGTGGCCGCAGCGGCGAATCGATCGCGCGCGGGCGACTCGGCGGCTCCGTCGCGCAGCTCGCCCAGCCAGCGAAACAGCGGCCCCTCCAGCTCGGCGACCGCGAACAGGACCCATTGGTAGGCGAGGGCTCGCTGCGCCGAGCCCAGCGGGGCGATCAGCTCGGCAGCGGGGTTCGCATCGGCGAGGGCGAGGCAGATCGCCGCCGACTCGAAGATCATCGTGCCGTCACCGAGCTCCAGTGCGGGGACGCGGCCCAGCGGGTGACGCCCGACATGCGTGGGTCCGGGGCCGATCGCGCGCCGGCGTGACAGGATCCGCTGATGGACGATCGCCGCCGTACGGGTCGCCGCGCCATGACGGGCATCCGCCGCCACGCGCTCTCGACGGTGATGTCGGCGGCGCTGCTGGTGCCGCTCGGCTGGCCGCACCATCTCGTGCTCGGCGTCGCCGACCCTCCGGGCGATGCCCACCAGCTCGTGCAGCGCAGCTCCGTCGACGCGCGGTACCAGTACCTCTCCGGCGGCGTCAACACCGGGCACGGGTGGGCGACGTGGAATCCGAACGGGACGTTCGCCTCCCTGTACGTGCGGGAGTCGATCGCGGCGCACGTGATCCCGGTGCTCACCTACTACCAGCTGCTCCAGTCCACGCCCTCGCTCGGGTCCACCGAGCAGCGGCGCGACCTATCCAACCTGCGCAACGCGGCGACGATGACGGCCTACTGGAACGACTACCAACTGCTCCTGCGCCGGGTCGCTGCCGCCGCCGGACGCCACCTCGTCGTCATCCACGTCGAGCCGGATCTGTGGGGGTACCTGGAGCAGGCGCACGCCGCCGCGCTGGCCCGCGGGTTCGCGCACCGGCTGATCGCGCTGCGCGACCGGCTCGCGCCCCACGTCCTGCTGGCGTGGCATCTGAGCGTGTGGGGAACCGGCGTGGACCCGACCTATGCCAAGCCGTCGCTGGCCGAGACGGATGCGCTGGCCGCCCGGTCGGCGGCGTTCTACGCGTCCTTGCACGCTCGCTTCGATCTCGTGTTCAACGACGTCACCGATCGCGACGCCGGCTACTACCAGCACGTGGAGGGCAACCCGAAGACGTGGTGGGGGCCCGCCGACTTCCGCCGCCTCAACGTGTACCTGTCGGGGTTCACCCGCCGGACCCGTCTGCCCGTGGTCCTCTGGCAGCTGCCGCTCGGTGACACGACGCTGAACAACACGTGGGATCACTACCGGGACAACCGCCTGCAGTGGTGGTTGGACGATCCCCGCGGTCCGCACCTGCGCGCCACCCGCGAGGCGGGGGTGATCGGCCTGCTGTTCGGCCCGGGAGCGACTGGAACCACCAGCGACCAGACCGACGGCGGCCTGTTCTACCGGCTGGCGCGGGGATACGAAGCGCATCCGGCAGCGCTCAGCCCGGTGCTGTGAGGCGCGTCGGACCCGGAGTTTGCCGGCACGCGCGGCACGCGCGGCACGCGCGGCACGCGCGGCGCGCGGTCCGCGGCCCGCGGTCAGGCCAGGACCCGGCCAGAGCCGCCGGCATGACCCGACACGATCACCTCACCGCCCCGCTCGGGGACAACGACGAGCAGGCTGCGCCGCGCCCGCTCGGGCGCGCGGTGGGCCGGGCGGAACGTCAGCTCGGCGGCGGCTCGCAGCACCTCGCGCATCTCCATCTCGGCGAACGGGGCTCCGGCGCACCGGCGCACGCCCCCGCCGTACGGGATCCAGGACAGCGGATGGGGGACCGCGGCTCCGCCTACGCCCTCGGCCCCACCCACGCCCTCGGCCCGGCCCGAGGCGAGCCACCGGTCGGGCGCAAACGACGACGCGTTGGGCCACAGATCCTCGCGGCGCATCGCGAGCCACAGGCACGCCGCCACCTGGACGCCCGCCGGGATCGTCCGGTCGCCGATTTGGGCCGGCTCGAGCAGCAGCCGCGGCGCGATCGTCAGCGGCGGGCGCACGCGCAGCACCTCCTTGACCACCGCGTCGAGATAGGCGGGATCGCCGTTGCGCAGGCGGGCGTGGACCCGCGGGTGACGAGCCAGCCGCTCGAATGCCCACGCCAGCGACGCTGCCGAGCTGTCGTGCCCGCCCATCAGCAGGGCGACGAGCTGATCGCGCAGATGGCGATCTGACGGCGGATGGCCGTCCTCGTCGCGCGCCTGCAGCAGCAGGTCGAGCACCGACCCCGGGCCGTCGTCGGCCACCCCGGTTGGCCGCGCCCGCCGGCGCGCCAGTAGCTCATACAGGACGGCGTCGAACCGCTGCACCGCGATCCGGAAGCGCCCCCACGGACTGCGCGGGCCGAGATCGCGCATCACGAGCGCCATGGCGAGCAGCCGCGGGAGCGAGCGCACACCCGACAGCGTCGCCTCGACGGCGTCGCGCAGCTCCGTGAACTCGCCCTCGCCGCGGGCGCCGAACACGACCCGGAGGATGATCTCCAGGGTGAGGACGCGCATGCGCGCCAGGGTGTTGACCGGGCCATTCCACGTCCCCAGCTCGCGCTGGGCCAGGTCGGCGATCAGCGGGCTGAGCGCGCGCATCCGCTCCCCGTGAAACGGCGCGCGCAACAGGCGGCGCTCACGGAGGTGCTCGTCGCCGTCGAGCACGAGGATCGAGTGCGGACCCGCGAACGGGCGCAGGAACTCCCAGCTCTGCCCGGCGGGCGCGATCGCCGGCGGCAGCGCGAACACATCGCGGACCGCGGCGGGGCTGGAGACGAGGACCATCGGCTCCTCGGTCCAGTATGTGCGGATCGTGGCCGGATCGCCGAATCGCCGGTGCACGCTCTGCAGGAAGGCGCCGGGCCGACTCATCCAGGCGAAGGTCTGCCAGACGGCGGGGGCCCGCGGCCCGGGCGGCAGCACCATCGCCTCATCGTACGGAACGCCCGCATCCGCGCCCGGCGATGTCGGGTCCGCTGATAGATTCGCGCCCACCCCAAGGGTCAGGAGAGCGCCTATGCCATTCGCCGACATCGACGGCCAGCGGATCTGCTTTGCGGACAGCGGCGGGGATGGCCCGCCGATCGTCCTGTCCCACGGCTTTCTCATGGACCAGCACATGTTCGCCCCGCAGGTGGCGGCGCTCAGTCCGGAGTTCCGGGTCATCACCTGGGACGAGCGCGGGTTCGGGAGCACCGAGTTCGACGGCGAGCCGTTCACCTACTGGGACTCGGCCCGCGACTGCCTTGGGTTGCTCGACCACCTCGGCATCGAGCGTGCGGTGCTCGGCGGGATGTCACAGGGGGGCTTTCTGTCGCTGCGCGCCGCCCTGCTCGCGCCCGAGCGCGTGCGCGCCCTCGTCTTGATCGACACCCAGTCCGGGACCGAGGACCCCGCTCACCTGCCAGCCTATCGCCAGATGCAGCAGACCTGGCTGGAGCACGGGCCGATCGATCAGGTCACCGGGGCGGTCGCCGAGATGATCATCGGTGATCCCGTCCTCAGTCAGGAGTGGATCGCGAAGTGGAAGCAGCTCCCGCGCGACCAGCTCGCGGCACCGGGTGACTGCCTGCTGGACCGCGACGATCTCACGCCGCGCCTGGGCGAGATCTCATGTCCGGCGATCGTCTTTCACGGCACCGCCGATCAGTCGATCGGGATGGACAAGGCGCGCGAGCTGTGCGCCGGGCTGTCGGGATGCACCGGCGTCGTGGCCGTCGATGGGGCGCCGCACGCGTCCAACCTCACCCATCCCGGAGAGGTCAACCCGCCGCTGCTCGCGTTCCTGCGCGCGGTGTGACCAACCAACCGGTGGGCTGCGGCGAAACCGCCGGGCTACGGCGAACCGCCGCGCGCACACGCGCGCGGCGGGGATGAGCCCCGCCGCGCGCGGTCGCGCTCCCTCAGCCTGGGTCAGTAGAAGGAGTGCATCAGCGCCGCCTGCTGCCGGCGCGTGGCGGTGAGCCGGTTGTCGGCGATCCCGACTTCCTCCACCACCCCGTGGCGAACCTTGAGCACGACGGTGTAGTCGTGGCCGCGGAACAGGTACCAGTAGTTGTGGCCAATGTGGAACCGGCGACCGCTCCCCAGCACGCGCCTGGCGCTCGCCAGCGACGCGCCCGCCGCGATGCGATGCAGCGAGTAGTGGGGATTGGAGGTCGAGGCCCACACGACCTTGCCCGCGACCTGCCGGCGGCCCCGCTGCGACAACGTCCGCAGCAGCAGCGGCGACGCGTACCCGACGCGGACGCCGATCGGCGTCAGGCAGAAGAAGTCCTCAAAGCGCCGGCCGCGGCCGGAGTGATGGCTGAACAGGCGCCGGGCCGCCGCCCGGGTGATCCCCAGCTTGGCCAGGCCGATCCGCTGGCCGGTCATCGTGCCGGTCGCCGCCGGGCACCGGGGGATGCGGAGGACCGGGATCCGCATCGAGTTGCGCTGACCCGACGCGAACCCGAACGCGTTGAGCGCGGTGACGACGCAGGTCAGCGTGCTGCCCTCGTCGCTCTTGCTCAGAAGGTAGGTCGGTCCCGCGGCGTCCGCCAGCGGCGTGAGGTTCCGGTACCACTTGTACTGGTAGGAGGTCGGGCTGCCCGTCCACGAACCGTTGGAGCAGGTCAGCCTGGACCCGGGTGTGGTGTGTCCGGTCAGCCCCGGCTTGACCGAGGGCGACGGGCCGCTGCCGGCGGGCGTCGTCGTCGCGCTGACCGCCGCGGGCGCGGCCGCCGTTGCATTGGGCCCGATGCAGCTCGG
>DATCFW010000573.1:0-9062 GCA_036509295.1 Solirubrobacteraceae bacterium
GATCCCGACGGGATCAGTAGAAGGTGCGCAGGAACCGACGGCCCGCCGCGCGTCCCCGGGTCAGTCGCTTGTCGGCGATGCCGACCTCCTCGATGACGCCGTGGCGGACCTTGAGCACGCCGGTGCTCGACCCGTTGGGCACGAGGTACCAGTAGTTGAGGCCGACGTGGAAGGCGCGCCCAGCATGGAGCCGGCGGGCGACCTTGCGCAGGCGGGTGCGGGGACGGACGCCGCGCAGCGCGTACCCGGGGTTGGCGGTGAGCGCGAGGATCGCCCGGCGGCTCACGGCCCGGCGCAGCCGGCGAGGCAGGCGCCGCAGGAGCACCGGGGTGGGATAGCCGACGCGGATGCCGTTGGGGGTGAGGCAGAAGAAGTCCATGTAGCGCCGGCCGCGGTTGGTGCTCCGGCCGAGCGCCCGGCGGACCGCCGCGCGAGTGCGGCCGAGGCGGACGAGGCCGAGCGTCCTTCCGGAGAGGCGGCCGGTCGAGCGCGGGCAGCCCGGCCGAGGGGCGGCGCCGCCGGATCTGGGAGGACCGGAGCCGCCGGGTGCGGTGGCAAAGACGACGGGGCCGTAGGAGCCGGCGTCGGCGACCGGGAGGTGCAGCACGCCCGGGTCGCCCGGGGACGTGGAGATCGTCACCGGACCAGGGACGTTGTTGCCCCGGTAGGCCTGGTCGCCGCCGGCGACGACGAGCGCGATGCGGTCGCCGGCCGGGAAGCGGTGAACGATGCCGGGAAGATCGACCTGCACGGCTCCGCCGGTGCTGGGGATCCGCACCGGCGCGATCAGCTTGTCGGGCAGGGTGATGGCGCCGGTGGGGGAGATGTCGTAGAGCTTGAAGAAGAGGGCGAGATTCGCGGCGGGCGGCGAGCCCGGGAGCGCGGACTGCACCGGGGCGCTCACGTTGACGTCGACGGTCGGCAGGCCGATGACGTCGGTGTTCGAGGCTAGGGGCGGGGTGGTGTACTCGGCGTAGTCGCCCGGCACGTCATACGGCGGCCCGCCCGGCTCCTCGTTCATCTCCACCGCGGAGATCTCGCTGTAGCTGGTGGGGGCCCCGGCCGCGGTGGTGGCGAACGTCGCCTGGCCGCTCGTCACCGTTGACGGGTCGCTCACCAGCGCGTTGGATCCGGAGAGGTCCAGGCTGTCGACGCGGCCGACCGGATAGGTCGCCGAGCGACCGTAAGCCGGGGCGGCGTTGCCGGTGTAGCTGACCCAGGGACGGAAGAAGGTGAAGTCGAGCGACGGGGCGGCGGGATCGTCCTTGAGGTAGTGGTTGAACCACTGCAGGACAGTCTCGCCCTCGTAGGTCTGGTTCCCGTTCGCGTCGAGCATCGAGTAGCCGCCCGAGCCGTCGCCGAGCTCCCCCGGCGCCGGCGTCGACTGCGAGTGACCCCAGGACTGCCAGATCATCTTCACGGGGGTGCCCTGTGCGCGCAGCGACTCGTAGGTGGAGACTGCCTCGTGGAGCTGGAACAGCGTGTCGTCCTCGCCCTGGGCGAGCAGCGTCGGGATGCGGATGCTCGACATGTAGGACTCGACCGACGCGTGGCGCAGCAGGGCGATCGCCGAGTCGGGGGGTGCGCCGGTCGTGTCGGTCTGGATGGCTGCCGAGCACACTCCGGGGTTGAAGTTCGGGCAGCCGGTGAGGTCGGCCGTCGGGTCGTTGGCGAGCTGCTGGAGGCCGTCCTCGGCTGCGCCTTCGCCGAAGAAGGCGTTGAGCCAGATGAACTTGGCGACGCCCGGCGCCGGATTGGTGACGCTGTCGCCCGGGACCGTTGACGGAAGGCCGGCGTTGTTGGGAGCGAGCGAGTAGGTGAGGTCGTTCCAGGTGATGATCGGGACGATCGTGTCGAGTCGCGGATCGATGCTCGCCGCGGCGAACTGGACCTCGCCGCCGTAGCTGCCACCGATCATCCCGACCCGGGGGTCGTCGGCGTAGTGGACGCCGTTGTGGGCCGTCTGGTCGTGAATGACGTAGTCGACCTTGGTGCCGTCGGTTGCCGCCATGCCGCCGCCGAGGAAGCTGATGAGCTGGCTTGCGGCCTTGCCGTCCCAGTCTGGATCGTCGAGCTCGATCGGGCACCCGGACCCGCCGAAGCCCAGGCCCGAATACGACAGCACGACATAGCCGTCGCCGGCCAGCTCCCCGCCCATCGCCGCCTGGTCGGCCTTGGAGCCGCCGAAGCCGTTGGTCGTGAGCACCGCCGGATCCGGGTGGGCCGCGGTGGCGCCATCAGGCTTGTAGAGGTCGCCGATGATGTTGCACTGCTGCTCGGCGCCGGTCGGGCCGACGGTGACGAGGAAGTGCAGCGTCGTGACCGAGAAACCCGCGGCCGCGGCGAGGCCCGGAACGGTGGCGAGCATCGCGGCGCCGAGGGCCGCCAGCAGGACGACTCGCCGGGCGAGCGTGCTCACCCGAGTCCGACGACCGCGCTTCTCTCTTCCTTCCACAAAGCGGAGTATCGCCGACGCGGGTCAGAAGACGCAACCAACAACCGCCGGCCTGGCGGACAGCGGGCGAACTCGGTCTCCAGGAGAGAGCTCTGGGTGCCGACTTAAGAGAGCATGAGCGCCTTGGCGGATCGCGACGACAACGCGTCGCACAGCGAACAGATCGAGATCAGCCCCGCTGCGATCAATGCCTACGGCCGGCTGCTGGGTGCCGTCGGCCGGCGGCTCTACACGCACGCAGCCCCAGACGGCGGGCTGATATGCGAGGACAGAACCTCCAAGGCGCGACCCACCATGTGGCGGATCCTGCCTGACGGTGAGATTCACCCTGATCGGCCATACAGCTACCGGCGTTCCGGGTTTGTCGCAGTCGAGCTTCCCCACAGCGTCCAGCGGCGGGTCCCGGCCCAGCCGAGTCGTGAGGAAACGCTGCGCGGGCCGCGACGCTCGCAGCCGCTCGCTGAGCTGGGCCGAGCATCCACGCCCGGACGGCGACGCGCGGCAGCGCCCGCGTGATGGCGGCGGAGGTTATAGTCGGCCCCGGAATGCGGAGGGACCACATCGCTTGGCGCAGAGGACTCGCAGTTTTGGTGCTGACGCCGCTCCTGGCGCTCATTGGCATGGCCGGCTCGGCCGCCGCATCCCCGGTTCAGTACTGCGCCCAGGTCCCGATCGTGGGTGGGATTCCGCCCTGGGGCTTCCACACGGGCGCGCCGATCACGGGGGCGACGGGCAGTTACGCCCGCGGCCACGGTGACATCAACCTGACCGCCGGCACCGTCTCCGGAATCCTCTGCCAGGTCGACCGGGTTCGCCACCAGCCCGACCGCCTGATCATCATGACGGTCGAGCATCATCTGGTCTATCAGTCGCACTACGCGACGATGTGGGGTGTGCCCGGGAACATCATGAAGATCATCGTCCGCGTGAAAAGCAGCACGGACCCGGGGTGCGCGGTCGGCACCCTCGGGCGCGTGACCCTGTTCGCAAGCTACAACGGCGTGCGTAGTGACAGCGTCCAGTTCACCTTTCCGGCCGCCTGCGAGCACCACGACCACCTGTACCACGGACCGCAGGTCAATAACCAGGTCCCGCCGCTGTAGCCCGGCTTCCCGGGTGCTCGTCGGCGGCCGAGGGACTGGAGCTGCGGTTGGCGCCGGCGATTACGGTGCGGGTAACCGCTCGTCAAAGCGGGGCAGGCCGTCGCTGGTGAGCTGCTCCCAAGTCGCCGCGTAGGCGACGAACTGGTGAGCCGCTGGGCGAACTCCAGGGTCGCCGTCGATCGCCGCCATCCGCACGATCGAAATGTCACCGCTGACTGGGTCGCGAGCGAACAGATGCGAGCCGCATAGTCCACAGAACGTCTTTGACAGACCGTCCGGCGTCCAGTCGCACAGGCTGTCTGCGCCTGAGGTGACAACGACCGACCCTGGCTGGACCTTCGCCGAGGCCTGTACGGCAGTACCGGTGCGCTTCTGACAGCGCGTGCAATGACAGTACGCAGCACCGATGAGCGGCGCTGAGATCTCAAACCGAACTGTGCCGCAGCCGCAACTGCCGATGAGTGGCCTTGAGAGAATCCCGGCAGCCTACTGACTCGTCGGGCCTCGCCGGCCTCGGGCAGGACAATTGTTGCCCCGCGCGCTCACAGCCGAGGCGGCGGTGGTACCCATCCTGCCGGAAAGGCGCCCGGCGGGACCTCGCCCGCGTAGTCGGGAAACCAGCGGCGGGCGATTGTCTCGCCCGGTCGACCGGTCAACATCGGCACCAGGTCTCCGACGGTCAGTAGGACGCGAAGGGTGGCGCCGATCTGAAGATCCGCCGCAGTCGGCGCATCCCCGCCGATCACCCCGTGCGCCGCGAGGGCGTCGACGTGCGCGAGCTTGTCCGGGAGCCCGGCGAGGTCGTCGTGCAGACGCGCGGCCGTGATCTTGTGGTATCGCCAGCTGCCGTGCACGTACTTGATCGCGAAGTCGGTACCGGGTCCATCCAGCCGCGCGCCGCCGCCAAACGTGCCCATGGCCTCCGGGCGGAAGTGAAGCGCACCCCACGGCAGGCGCCGCCCCAGATCCTGGAGCTCGGCATCGCCCCATCGCTCCGCCTCGCGGATCTCGTCGCCAAGCGGCTCCGGATAGAGCGTCGGATCCGCTTGCAGCTGCTCCAGGCGAGCGAGGATTGCCCGGGAACCATGGACCGGCTCACCGTCAACCAGAAGGCCCGGCACCGTGGTCCGACCCTCTCCATAGATCCGCTGCATCTCCTCGACATGCGGCCCGGCAGTCAACGCCACCCGATCGTAGGCCAGGCCTTTCAGGCGTAGTGCCGCTTCGACCGTCATGCACGGATGCGACGGAGGCAGGACGTGAAGGACGATCTCAGGCGCCGGCATCGACAGCGACCTTACTTCACCGCACGCTTCCCAGCCGCAAGCGAGCGGGCCCCTCAGCGTCAGCGAGGGGCGAACATCGGGTTGCGGCCGCACCGGTGGCCGGCTCTTCACCCCCCGCGTTCCACGGACGTGTGAGCGGCGGGCCGTTCGGGGCTGGACTGGGCCAGCGCCTGGCTCAGGCGCTCGGCGGGCAGGTCGGTTCCATAGCACGGGGTGTCGGGCTGCTGGCGCCAGGACTCGTCGAGGCTACCGGCGTCCACCGGGTCAAAGCCGAGCTCGTCGACCAAGTCCATGACCTTCCGTTTGGCGGCCTCGTCGTCGCCGGCCACCGGCAACCCGATGCGCTCCTGCCCTCGCGGGCGGCCACGCGTGAGCAGGTGCTCGGCGTAGATGTTGTTGAACGCTTTGATCACGGGCACGCCGAGGTGATCGGCGACCCAGCGGGACTCGGTGGTGCCGTTCTCGATCGCGTCGATGCGCCCGTCACGCTGCTGGGGGTAGTAGTTGTTGGTGTCGATCACCGGCGCCCCGTCGGCGCGGGTGCCCAGCAGCCCCGGTTCGAGCTGGGGAACGTTCTTGAGCGGAATGGTGACGATCACCAGCTCGGCGTCGCGGACGGCATCCTGCGCCGTGGCGACGGTCGCGCCTGTCTCGGAAGCGAGCTCGGAGAGAGTTTCGGGCCTGCGGGAGTTGGCCACCGAGACCTTGTGGCCCAAGGATGTCAGGCGGCGCGTGAGCGCTCCGCCGATGTTTCCCGCTCCGATGATGCCGATCTTCATGCGTAGTCCTTTGTTCGATGGCCTACGTACAAAGCTAGCGGCCCAAGAATCGCGGCTCGTGGATGACCCCGGTCGGGCGGACTTTCCGTTGTCCCGGCGTATGCCCGCTCAAGGAGCATGCGGATCGGGGCTCCGTGAAGCCCCGATCCGCTCGCTACACCCCTCGTTCGCTGGCGATGCGCCGGTCAGCGACGCCGGTTGCTCAGGCGTGGCTAGGCGTTGGCAAGCTCGCGCTCGGCCGCCTTGAGGACCCCGGCGCGGTTCTTGTGGCTGCGCTCATAGCTGCGGACCTGCTGGGCACGGTGATCGTCGCCCGCGGCGAGCTCCGCCTGCACCCTGCTGGCGGTCAGCTCGTCATAGCCCGCCCACGGCTCGTCGCCGCGCAGGGCGTCGACCCGAGCGATGATCGTGGTGCGGTCCTGGTGCCTGCGCTCGTAGGTGTCGATCTTGGCCAGATCGAGCTGCGATAGCGCGCCCAGCTTGCCGGAGATGTCCTCGGCGGTCAGGTTGTCGTAGCGGGCAATTGCCAGGTCGCGCTCGGAGGCAAGCGCACCCTTGACCTCGCCCTCGGCCTGGGCGACGCCCGGCACCTTGCGCGCCTGACGCGCCTTGCGCTTCGCGCTCAAGCTCGTCGCGCGGGCTTGTTTGACGGCGGTCTGGCCGGCTTCGCGGACCGCGTCAGCGGCGCCCGTCTCGCTGACGTCAGACGAGCGCTCGCCCTTGACCTCCGAGCTCACGACGGCGTCGGTGAGCTTGGGGATCTCACGTAGAACGCGCTCGAGCATCCGCTCCTCATCGCCGCGGATCGATGCCGCCAGACTGCCCGTAACGTCGTCACCAACCGTGCCCGCGAGTCGCTCGATCGTCGTGTAGGTCGCGATCTCGAGCGCTTCTGCCGCGCAGGCGTCCTTGGCGTTCTTGAGCACTCTCTCCTCCCCGCCGGAGCCGCGCAAGAGATCGAACGGAGTCTTGCTGAGCGCGAGCATCTGGTCGGCGAAGCCCTCGGCCAGACCCATCATCGCGCTGATCGAGTTCCTGCCACGCCCGAGCTCGCGCAGCCGCTCACCGATTCTGGTGGCGTGCTCACGTGTCTGGTGCAGGTGCCGCTCCAGGAGCGTTCGATAGGCGCCACGCGGCGTCATCGCGACCTGGGACTGCAACACCCGCATCATTGCCTGCTCGCCGGCCTGCGCCTCGCCGAGGTACTGCACAACCTTCTGCTGAGAAGCATTCATACGAAATCCAATCCAATGGGGAGCTCCCTCGAGACGGCAAAACCGGGGGAGCGAAATGGAGGGACGCGAGCGAAAATCAGGCCCGACGCCAAACCGCCTATTCCGTCAGGTTAACAGCTTCGCTACCAGCCGTCAGCCCGCGCTGGCCACCGATTCAGTGCGGCCGTCCTGCTCGCGCTGAGCGGCAGCGCCGCGACCTCGCTGGCGTACGCCATCACGCCGAAGGGCGATGGCACCGTGTTCGTCAAGGTCAACTTCGGCGGGCGCAACACGCTTCAGGCCGCGGATAACAAGCTCGTCGACAAGTACCACGAGACGGTTCTGATCCATACGTCACCCGCGCAGTCGACCAACCCGGCTCTCCCGTCTCACTCTCCAACCGCTTACCGAACGGCAGGCGGATGCGGAGGGTCGATCTCGTTTACTGGCCCGCGGGATGCAAGACGGTCGAGTTGCCGCACAACACACGCCGGCACCACGTGAGGATCTCGTCGGCGACCTGGACCGGCGTCAGCCGCGAAGTGTCCAGCACCTCCATGCCCCAGTTGCCATCGATGGGATCGATTGCGCTCCACCGGTCCCAGCGCATCGCCTCCCACCCATTCGTGCTGAGCACGTGCGGCATGTGACGAGGATCACGGGCATGGCCACGCATCCACTCAGCGAAGGCGTGGTGGTGGGGCAACAACGACGGGTCGTCGCCGCGGTGAGCGAGTCGCGCGGCTTGCACGTCGGGGCACACGTCGAGCAAGCACACCGCGACCCCGTCAAGACCAACCGCAGAGGGTGCCGCGAGCACCTCGCCCGCCGCGACCGGATCACCGGATAGCAGCAGGTGCCGGCCGCGGGCCTGGAGCTCCAGCGCCCGCTGGACGACGGCCTCGGTCGCCTGCTGGCGCCACACGATGTCCGGAACCGCGGGCACGGCGGCGACGTCATAGAGCTCTACGCATTCAACTTCCGGCCACAAGCGCCCCGCGACGGCTCGACGCGTGGTTGACTTGCCTGCCCCGCTGGCGCCCGTCACAAGTAAGAACATGGCACGCGAAGATCGTATGGATCTCCCATCCCGTCCGCCGCGGCAACCTGATGCAAGCGGATGGCCGGCCTCGCATCCGCCTCTGAGCCTCTTCTCGATCGAAGCGTCCCCACTACTGGGATCCTGTCGCACAGGCCGACGCTCACCGAACAGGCCCGAGCCTATCGGGCGCCTCGGAATTGGCGAATTGGGGACTCGACGGCGTCAGCGTCCGAGACTTGCTCGTGTCATCAGGGTCCCGACTCCCGCCATTCCGTCGCCGCGGATAGGGAGTCCGCGTCGCAGATACCCATCCTTGGGTCCGCGCGGCGATCGCTCACCGGACGGAGGTGAGTTTGCCGGCGCGGCTCAGATTGGCGCGACGAGCGAGAGTCTGGACTGGCTGGGCCGGTGACCGGTCTTGTGTCAACCAGCACGGTCGCCTCACCATCGTCATGCCCCGGTACAGCGTGCGTCGCCGGGACAGATCACCCCTTCCCCAGGGCTGCCGCTGGTTTCGGCTGTCAGCACCCGTCACTGACGGCCATGACGCACTGTTGACCGGCGCGCGAGCTATACCTTCACCATGATCACCCGACTCGACTTCATCGGCATCCCCTCCCAGGATGCCGACCGCGCCCGCAGCTTCTACCGCGAGACACTCGGTCTTCGACCCGACGAGCACGGTGACTATGAGCAGTGGGCCGGCGATACGTGCTTCGGCATCTGGGAGCCCACAAAGATCGGGATACCGTTCGTCGCCCAGAAGGGCAACCCGTGGGCACTCGGGTGCGACGATGTCGCCGCCACCCGCGCCGAACTCGAGGCCAAGGGCGTCGAGTTCGCCGGCGAGACCTTCGACACCGGCGTCTGCCACATGGCCATCTTTTCGGACCCCGACGGCAACGACCTCATGCTCCACCGCCGCTACGCGCCCTACGCCTGACCGTCACGGCGCGGCTCGCTGCACGCACACCGCCGCTGTCGATCCGGCGCGGGCCGCTGCGGCTCAGGGTCCGGCTACGTTCGTCGTCACTGCGTGGACCTTGAGCACGGCGTCAAGTCCATCGAAGTCAGTTGGGTTGCGCGTGTATAGCGGCAGGCCAGCGCCGACGGCGGTCGCTGCGATCAGGAGATCGACCGCGCGCCGCCCGCGGGCTTTGCGCCCGGCGGCGGCGATCTCGGC
>DATCFW010000574.1:0-4524 GCA_036509295.1 Solirubrobacteraceae bacterium
GGTCCACGAGGGTGAGATCAACGGCCTGATCGGGCCCAACGGCTCGGGCAAGACGACGCTGTTCAACGTCATCACCGGGTACGAGCGCATCCAGCAGGGCGAGGTGCACTTCAACGGCGCCGAGATCACCAACGCCCCGCCTGACCGCGTGTTCAGGCTGGGAATCGGGCGTACATTCCAGTTGACGCGGCTGTTCACCCGGCTGACCGTGCTCGAGAACATGCTGGTCGCCACCCAGCGCGAGGAGGGATGGCTGCGCGGCGTGATGCGGCTGGCCGGCTCGGTCAGCGAGAAGCGTCGCGCGATGGAGCTACTCGACTTCGTCGGCATCACCCGGCTCGCCCACGAACCCGCGGCCAATTTGAGTTACGGGCAGCGCAAGCTGCTCGAGCTGGCATCGCTGCTCGTCGCCGACCCCGCCATCCTGCTGCTCGACGAGCCCGCCGGCGGCGTCAACCCGACCCTGATCACGCATCTGTCCGATCGCATCCGGGAGCTCAATCGGTCCGGCAAGACGATCCTGATCGTCGAGCACAACATGGAGTTCGTGATGAGCCTGTGCTCGCGGATCACCGTGCTCAGCCAGGGCACGGCGCTCGTGTCGGGACCGCCGCAGGAGGTGCGGACCAACCCGGCCGTGCTCGACGCCTATCTCGGGGGCGAGGACGACGCGTCCACGCAGCTCGAGATCGCGCAGGAGGCCACGCAGCGCGGCGGCGGCGGTCATGGCATCTCGGTCAGCGCGGTGCGGACCCCGGAGCGGGCGCGGCTGGGCGACTCGCCCGCGCTCCTGCACCTGGAGGGCATCTGCGCCGGCTACGGCGGCGGCGACATCCTCAAACAGGTGTCACTCGAGGTCCCCCGGGGCGGGATCACCTGCGTGGTCGGGCCCAACGGCGCCGGCAAGTCGACGCTGATGGCGACGATCAGCGGCCTGCTGCGACCGCGTGAGGGTGAGATCCGCTTTGGCGGCGACGTCGTCTCGGGGCTGACCCCGAAGCAGATCCTGGCCAAGGGGATCGCACAGATTCCCCAGGCCCACAGCCTCTTCCCGGACATGACGGTGCGCGAGAACGTCGAGATGGGCGCGTTCACGGTGTCCGATCAGACGCTGGTGCGCACGCGGCTGGCGGCCGTGGAGGAGCTGTACCCGATCGTCCGCGACCGCGCTCACGAGAAGGCCGGCAGCCTGTCGGGCGGCCAGCAGCGGCTGGTCGAGTTCGCGCGCTGCCTGATGCTTGATCCGGAGCTGATCATGCTCGACGAGCCATCGATGGGGCTGGATCCGCAGACCCGCCAGATGGTGTTTGACATGGTCGAGCAGATGAACGGCCAGGGCAAGACGATCCTGCTGGTGGAGCAGAACGCGCGGGCCGGGCTGCGGCTGAGCACGCACGGCGTCGTGCTGGAGAACGGGGTGGTCAGGCTCACCGGCTCCGGCCGCGAGGTGCTCGAGCATCCGGAGATCGGCGCGCTGTACCTCGGCGGCGCGGTGACCCAGGTCAGCGCCGGGACATGACCCCGACCGCGGTGGCGGACGTTGTCGTCGCGGGCGCGGGTCACAACAGCCTGATCGCGGCGGCCTACTTGACCCGCGCGGGCTATCGCTGCCGCGTACTCGACGCCCGCGCCACCCCCGGCGGGGGCGTCGCCTCCGAGGAGCTGCTGCTCGACGGCTTCAAGCTCGACTCGTGCTCGACTGGCCACACGCTGATCCAGACCAATCCGCTGCTGAGCGACGATGAGCTCGGGCTGATCGCTGATCACGGGTTGACCTACATTGAGCCCGACCCGGTCGCGCACGTCGTCTTCCCGGACGGCGACTCGTTGACGATGTGGCTCGACCTGGACCGTACGTGCGAGGAGATCGCCTACTACTCGCGGGCCGACGCCGCCGCCTACCGGCAGCTGTTGATCGAGTACGACGCGGTCAAGGACGTCTTCAATCGCCAGCGGTTCACCCCCGTTGGGTTCGGGCCGAGCCTGGACCAGATGCTCGCCGGCCGCCCGGGTGCCGGCCGCTGGCGCCGCCGGGTGGCGATGAGCGCCTGGGACGTCGTGCGCCGCGAGTTTGACAGCCCCCACGTCCAGGCGTTCATGCTGTGGATGGCGTTCCAGACGGGTCAGCCGGTCGGTTCGGTCGGCTCGGGGCCGCTGGCCTATTCGATCGCGTTCGGCCGCCAGCGGCGCAGCTGGACGATTCCTCGCGGCGGCTCCGGCGAGCTCGTCCGCGCACTGGTGGAGGTGATCGAGCAGGGCGGCGGCGAGATCGTTTGTCAGCAGCGGGTCGTCGATCTGATCGTGTCCGACGGACGGTGCGTGGGGGTGGTCACGCAGGACGGCGAGCGTCACCTCGCCGGCCAGGCGGTGCTGTCGACGATCCACGTGAAGGACCTCGTCACGATGGGTGATCCCGAGCAGTGGGGCGATGACTTCCGCTACGCGATCGACACCTACGACGAAGGCGTCTCCGCCTTCGCCGCCCATTACGCCACCACCGAGGCCCCGCGGTATCGAACCCGCGATGGTGGCGAGGTGGAGGTCGTGTCGGCCGGCGTCGCGGGGTGGCCCGCTGACATCCTGCGCATGGGACGCGACGTTCGGGAGGGACGGCTCGTTCGCGACGGCGCGTGGCTGCTGTTCCCCGCGCCGACGGTCGCCGATCCATCGCGTGCCCCGGTGGGGCGCCATACGGTCAAGGTTCTCGGTATGCAGCCCTATCTCCCCGTCGACGGCGCCGGGACGGCGACCGCCGAGGCCGCCGCCGGCGCGTGGGCGGGTCTGCGTGAGGAGATCGCCGCGGTGCAGCTCGAGCACCTGCGCCGGGCGGCCCCCAACCTGACCGACGAGACGATCCTCGCCGAGCTGATCGTGTCCCCGGTCGATCTGGAGGCCGCCAATCCCCACATGTGGCACGGCACCTTCCACGGTGGCGATCGTTCTCTGGCCGGCAGCGGGGCGCAGCGCCCGGCGCCGGGTTGGGCCACGCACCGCATGCCCATCCCCGGGCTCTACCAGACCGGCGGCACGACGCACCCGGGCGGATCGGTGACCGGCGGGCCGGGGCGCAACGCCGCCATGGTGATGCTCACCGACCTCGGCCGAGATCCCAGTGACGTGATGGGCGCCGGCGGCGCGCCGGCCGCGCTCGTGGACGCCGCGACGATCGTGGGCGCCGGCAATTGACCCGGCAGCGACCACATAATTGACGCGATGCGGACGTCCGTGACCATCCGGGACGTGGCTCGCCTGGCCGAGGTCCATCCCGGCACGGTGTCACGGGCGCTCAACGAGCAGACCCGCGCCCTGGTCAACGAGGAGACGGCCGCGCGGGTCCTGCGCGCCGCTGACGAGCTCGGCTACCGGACCAACCCGATCGCTCGCGGCCTGAAGACCAATCGCTCGTTCACGGTCGGGGTTCTCATCCCCGATCTCACCAACCCTTTGTTCCCGCCGATCGTCCGCGGGATCGAAGACCGTCTGGGGTCGGCCGGCTACACGCCGCTTCTGGTCAACACGGACAACGACCCGGCGCGCGAGCGCAGCCACCTCGAGGCGATGCTCGCTCGGCAGATCGACGGGCTGATTGCCGCCACGGCTCGGCTCGACGTCGAGCTGCTGGCCGAGGCGGCGGCGGGCGGGATGCCGCTGGTGCTGGTCAACCGCAGCTTCGAGGACGGCTCCGTGGCGGCGGTGACCGTCGACGATCGCAAGGGAATCGGGCTGGCGGTGGAGCATGTCGCGGGGCTCGGCCATCGGCGGATCGGTCATGTTGCCGGACCGCAGAACGTGTCGACCGGACATCGCCGCTACGTCGGCTTCCTCGCCGCCATGGCCGAGGCAGAGCTCGACGTCCCGCCCGAGCGGGTCAGTTTCAGTGCTGCGTTCACCGAGGGCGAGGGCGCGCAGGCGTGCGCCGCGGTCCTGGCGCCGCGGCCGCGCGTCACCGCGATCGTCGCCGCCAACGACCGGCTGGCCATGGGCTGCTACGACACGCTCGCCGCCGAGGGGCTGCGCTGCCCCGAGGATGTGTCGATCGTGGGCTTCAACGACATGCCGTTCATCGACCGGCTGCGCCCGCCGCTGACCTCGGTGCGGGTGCCGCAGCGTGAGATCGGGACCGCGGCGGCGGACCTGCTCCTGGCGCAGTTGAGCGACGCCGCCGAGCCGGCTCGGGAAATCCTGCTCAATCCCACGCTGGTCGTGCGCGGGTCGACGGCCCCCCCGCCCGGCGAGTAGACCGCCGATGACCGTCATCGACGCTCACGTCCACGTGATCGTGCCCGAGCTGCTGCGCGACGCGGCGCCGGCGCAGACGTGGCGCCCGAGCGTCGGGCGCGATGAGGACGGCCAGGTGGTGGAGCTGGCCGGACGCCGGATCCGCTCGGCGGTCCGGGAGTTCGTCGATGCCGACCAGATCCTCGGCTCATTGCGGGCCGGCGGGATCGACGGCGCCGTCCTCAGCCCGTGGGTGCCGCTGTTGTTCTATGACGTCGACCCACGCGAGGCCCTCGAGCGCTGCCG